>JALQUF010000057.1 GCA_023263855.1 Yoonia sp.
GCTTGCAACGCGAACCGTGGAAGCCAGCTTGGCCTTGACAGCGGGCGACGAGAGGAAGCCAGCGGTTGCCGAGTTGAGCAGCGCGTTGTCTTCTTCGACCAACTTGACCAAGCCGATGATGTCGGCCCAAGTCAGGGCGTCCACATCGGTGCCAGCCGAGATGTCGAGGTTGTTGACGTTGGCGTTCTTCAAGATGCCCGTGGGCTGACCGCCACACCAGAAACAGACCCACCAGCGCCAATACCAAAACCCCGACCAGCAATCTGCGGATCGGGCCAATGAAATCTTCGCTGTTCTTGTCGCGTGCCAAGGGCGGATGTTCCCTCGCGTTGGTGTTAGCTGTCGTAGTCTATCACATGCCGGAGCTGTTTTTCATATTCCAGTGCACGACCGGTGCCCAAGGCTACACAATTGAGTGACTCATCAGCGACAGAAATCGCCAAGCCCGTCTGCTCGCGCAGGGCCAGATCAAGCTGACCGAGCAAAGCGCCCCCGCCCGTCAGCATGACGCCGCGGTCTACAATATCGGCGGCAAGGTCGGGTGGCGTGGCTTCCAGCGCGGTCATCACAGCCTCGCAGATTTGCTGGACAGGTTCGGCCAAGGCCTCGGCCACCTGCGCTTGTGAAATCTCGGTTTCCTTCGGCACACCATTGAGCAGGTCGCGCCCGCGAATATGCATGGACTGGCCACGACCATCGTCAGGCATGCGGGCGGTGCCGATCGACGTCTTGATCCGCTCAGCGGTGCTTTCGCCGATCAACAGATTATGCTGGCGGCGCAGGTAGTTGATGATCGCCTCATCCATGCGATCACCGCCAACGCGGACAGAGCGGGCATAGACGATGTCACCCAATGACAGAACCGCGACCTCGGTCGTGCCGCCACCGATATCGACAACCATGTTGCCGGTCGGGTCGGTGATCGGCATGCCTGCGCCGATGGCAGCGGCGATGGGTTCGGCAATGAGGCCCGCGCGGCGTGCGCCGGCAGACAAAACTGACTGGCGGATCGCGCGCTTTTCGACGGGCGTGGCGCCATGCGGCACACAGACAATGATCTTGGGCTTCGAGAAGGTCGAGCGACGGTGCACTTTCCGGATGAAGTGCTTGATCATTTCCTCGGCGGTATCGAAGTCAGCAATGACACCGTCACGCATTGGGCGGATCGCCTCAATACTGCCGGGGGTGCGGCCCAGCATCAGCTTGGCATCTTCGCCTACGGCCAAAACCTTCTTGACGCCGTCTTTGACGTGGTAGGCGACCACCGAAGGTTCGGACAGAATGATGCCCTTGCCTTTAACGTAGACCAGCGTGTTCGCCGTCCCCAAGTCGATCGCCATATCTGAAGAAAACAATCCGCCGAAGCCTGCCATGCTAGTGGTCTTCCCAATCCCAGTGTGTCTTTGCCGCGCTGTCCCAGTGTTGCGGGGCTCATTTGGTTATAGAGACACTGGGGAAAGTATAGAACCCCTCGTGAAGTGAAACGCGGCGGCAATCTGCCAGTTATGATTTCCAGCTCAAAAAGATAGTATAATGTTCAGTCTGGGGCGAGAAACATCACTTTTGCAACGTTTGGTGCGATAACGCCGCATAGCGCAAGCGGTATACGAGGGCGCCAAACGAAAAACGGCGACCCAAGTCAATGGATCGCCGCAAGGTGAATGAGTCGGGCCTTTGGCTTTAGGCGTCTTTGTAGCTGACGCCTTTTACATCATATCCCGGCTCGGATTGCTCGCGCCGGACCAGCAGCCGGTTCAGCGCGTTGATGTAGGCTTTCGCGCTGGCAACAACCGTATCGGTATCGGCGGATTGGCCCGTGGCGATCCGCCCGTCTTCCTCCATACGGACCGAGACCGTAGCCTGTGCATCGGTGCCTTCGGTTACGGCGCTAACCTGATAGAGCTGCAGGCGCGCGCCATGGGGAAAGAGCGCTTTGACTGCGTTAAATGTGGCATCGACTGGGCCGTCCCCCGTGGCCGATGTTTCAACATCGGCACCGTCAATTTCCATGACCATGTCCGCTTTCTGCGGGCCCTCTGTGCCGCAAACGACGCGCAGGGACTTCAGCTTCAGGCGGTCATCATCGGTGTCGTTTTGATAGACCAGCGCCATCAGGTCATCATCAAAGACTTCCTTCTTGCGATCGGCCAGATCCTTGAAGCGCACAAAAACATCGTTCAGTTGGTTGTCGGCCAGATCGAAGCCCAGCTCGTTCAGCTTGGCGCGCAAGGCCGCACGGCCCGAGTGTTTGCCCAAAGGCAGAGAGGTTCCGGCCAGGCCCACATCTTCCGGCTTCATCACCTCGAAGGTTTCGCGGTTCTTCAGCATGCCATCCTGGTGGATGCCGCTTTCATGGGCAAAGGCATTCTTGCCGACGATGGCCTTGTTGTACTGTACCGCAAAGCCCGAAACGGTGGCCACGCGGCGCGAGATGTTCATGATTTTGCGCGTGTCGATTTTGGTGCTGTAGGGCATGATGTCGTGGCGGACTTTCAGCGCCATAACGACCTCTTCCAGTGCTGTGTTGCCAGCGCGTTCGCCCAAGCCGTTAATCGTACATTCGATCTGGCGTGCCCCACCTTCAACGGCCGCCAAGGAGTTCGCGGTCGCCATGCCCAGATCGTTGTGGCAGTGGGTTGCAAAGATCACATCATCGGCGCCCGGTACAGTCGCGATCAGATTGCGGATCAGGTCCGCACTTTCGCGCGGCGCGGTGTAGCCGACCGTATCGGGAATATTGATTGTGGTGGCACCAGCCTTGATGGCAATTTCGACCACGCGACACAGGTAATCCCATTCGGTGCGCGTGGCATCCATCGGAGACCATTGGACATTGTCGCACAGGTTGCGGGCATGGGTAACGGTATCGTGGATCCGCTCGGCCATTTCATCCATGTTCAGGTTCGGGATCGCGCGGTGCAATGGCGATGTGCCGATAAACGTGTGGATGCGGGGCGATTTGGCGTGTTTCACTGCGTCCCAGCAGCGGTCAATGTCTTTGTAGTTGGCGCGGGACAGACCGCAGATCGTCGCGGATTTTGCCAGTTTGGCGATCTCGCTGACGGCCTGAAAGTCGCCTTCAGAGGCAATGGGAAAACCGGCTTCAATGATGTCGACACCCATGTCGTCCAGCATCTCGGCGATTTCCATTTTTTCATCATGTGTCATGGTCGCGCCAGGCGATTGCTCGCCGTCGCGCAGGGTGGTGTCGAATATCAACACGTCGTTCGAATGGGTCATTTTTGTATTCCTTTGGTCCTTAGCTTGTCTTGGCGCGGTTCACCCTCTGAGCGGTCGCGCCGACAGGCACGCTCAGAGGCAGCTAAGGAGTAGGATGTCGCGCGAAAGCAGCCCGGTAGGGACGTAGCTGGTGATATGTGCGCGTTTCATCATGGGCGCGACTATACTGACCACGCTTGTGATGAAAAGGCTTTATTGGCCCTGAAGACTGAGTTTTTTGCACGCTCTGGTGCGCAGGCAGAGGTCATCGGATGATGTTGCTGTGCAGAAGCTGAACCTTGCCCGCTGTCGTGCTGGCGCTAGGTCGCTGCAAGTCAAAGGAGAAAGTGATGCGCGCATTGGTGATAGGAGCAAGTGGCGGGATCGGGTCGGCTGTGTCGCAGCAGTTGCAACGTGATGGCTGGGAGGTCGTGGGGCTTTCTCGGTCTGTCGACGGGTTTGATGTCGGCAATGCGGCGTCTGTTGAAAAGGGCATGGCGGCGCAGTCAGGTTCCTTTGACCTTGTTTTTGTGGCTGTCGGTATTCTTGCCCCGCTTTGGGGCGCACCCGAAAAGGCGCTTTCTGCAATCAAAGCAGAGGATATGGCGCGTGTCTTTGCTGTGAACACGATTGGACCCGCTTTGATCTTGCGACATGCGGCCCGGCTTTTGCCAAAGGACAGGCGCGCGGTGGTTGCGACACTGTCTGCGCGGGTCGGGTCAATCGGGGACAATAGCATCGGGGGGTGGCATTCATACCGGGCGTCCAAGGCCGCGTTGAACCAGATTGTGCATGGTGCCGCGATCGAGTTGGGGCGATCGCATAAGCAATCTGTTTGCGTGGCGCTGCA
Source organism: Yoonia sp. (assembly GCA_023263855.1). Classification (GTDB taxonomy): domain Bacteria; phylum Pseudomonadota; class Alphaproteobacteria; order Rhodobacterales; family Rhodobacteraceae; genus Yoonia. Next base: position 4,070 of record JALQUF010000057.1, read on the forward strand.
TCCCGGTACGGTCGAGACTGCGTTCACAGAAAACTACGCCGGGCGGCATAAGACTGTGCCTGCAGATGATGCCGCCGCCAATCTGCTGCGTGTCATTTCAAAACTGACACCTGATCATTCCGGCGGCTTTTATGACTACGCCGGCGCGGAGATCGTCTGGTGAGATTGGTTCTCGTCCTTGGTGATCAGCTTTCGCCGGGCCTTTCGGCCCTTCTCAAGACCGACAAAGCCGAAGATGTGGTGGTGATGGCCGAAGTGGCGGATGAAGCCGCCTATGTGCCGCATCACCCCAAGAAAATTGCGTTTACCTTTGCCGCAATGCGCAAGTTTGCTGAAAAGCTGCGCGCTGAAGGATGGACGGTATGCTACACCAAGTTCGATGATCCCGAAAATACGGGCACGATCAACGGTGAGCTGATCCGCCGCGCCGCAGAGCATGATGCAGCGGGTGTTGTGTACACAGAACCGGGTGAGTGGCGACTGATCGAAGCGCTGGGGGATATGCCTCTCAAAACCCATAGCTTGCCGGATACCCGCTTTATCGCCACGCATCAGGATTTTGATGACTGGGCCGAGGGGCGCAAGCAGTTGCGGATGGAGTATTTCTACCGCGATATGCGCCGCAAGACGGGTCTGTTGATGGATGGTGACAAGCCCGAAGGCGGAAAATGGAACTACGACCACGACAACCGCAAGCCCGCGCCGGATCAGGTCGATTTTGGCGGCCCGATGCAATTCACCCCGGATGAGACTGTGGCCGAGGTGCTGGAGTTGGTCGGTGATCGCTTTGCAGAGAATTTTGGTGATCTGGAACCATTTTGGTTTGCGACCGACACGGGACAGGCGCGGCAACATCTGGCGCATTGGCTGAAAGGTGGCCTGCCAAAGTTCGGCGACTTTCAGGATGCCATGCTCAATGACAACCGGTTTCTCTACCACGCGATCATCGGGCTTTATATCAATGCGGGCCTGCTGGATCCGTTGGAGGTCTGCCAAAAGGCTGAAGATGCTTATCGCGACGGCGACGCACCTTTGAACGCGGTCGAGGGCTTTATCCGCCAGATTATTGGCTGGCGCGAATATGTCCGCGGGATCTATTTCCGCGAAGGGCCGGAGTATGTGACACGCAATGCCTTGGGCCATGACCGAAAATTACCCGCGGTCTATTGGGGCGCCGAGACCAAGATGAACTGCATGGCGAAATCCGTCGGGCAGACCAAAGCCGAGGCTTATGCGCATCATATCCAGCGCCTGATGGTGACAGGAAACTTTGCGTTGCTTGCCGGTATTGACCCTGCACAAGTGCATGAGTGGTATCTGGCCGTTTATGCAGATGCCTACGAATGGGTCGAAGCCCCAAATGTAATCGGTATGAGCCAGTTTGCCGATGACGGGATCATCGCATCCAAGCCTTACATCTCGTCAGGGAATTACATTCACAAAATGTCCGATTATTGCGGGTCTTGCGCTTATCGTGTGCAGGACAAGACAGGCAAGGATGCGTGCCCCTTCAACCTGCTCTATTGGCATTTTCTGGATCGACACAGGGACCGCTTCGCCGGCAACCCGCGCATGGGCAATATGTACCGTGTCTGGGACCGTATGGATGAAGACCGCAAGGCGACGGTGCTGGAAGAGGCCGCCCAATTCCTCAATCGCATGGATCAGGGCGAACCGGTTTAGGGCGTCCAAATGAAAAAGCCGGCGCATTCACCGGCTTTTCAGGGAATGTCGGAACCGCAATTATTCGGTTTCAGTGGTCTCGGATACAAGCGCACCATCTGACCAGATACCAACGCTTTCCTGCCCGGTCGCATAGCGCATGGTGCCTTCACCTTCACGGCGGCCGCGCACAAAGTTGCCTTCATAAACGTCGCCATTGGCATAGGTTGCAAGGCCTTCACCGCTGATTTCACCGTCCTGCCACTGGCCCACATAGTTGAACCCATCGGGCAACGTGATCTCGCCATCGCCGTTGCGCTGACCGTTCAGGAACTCACCGACATAGACCGTGCCATCGGCATAAACCGCGCGGCCCAGGCCGTTGCGCTGCCCTTCGGACCATTGGCCCTCATAAACGTAGCCGTCGGCATAGGTCATTTTGCCTTGACCGTGGTTTTTGGCGTTCTGGAACTCACCCTCATAGACAAGTCCATTCACATAGGTTGCCACGCCCACGCCGTTAATGACGCCTGCCTCCCATGCACCTTCATAGGTGGAGTTGTCAGGATAGGTGATTTTCCCGGTGCCATCAGCCAGATCGTTGACGAAAGTGCCCACGTAAACTGAACCATCAGGATAAGTGACTTCGCCTTCGCCTTCGATTTTGCCTTCCGCCCATTCGCCAACATAGACATAGCCATCTGTGCCGCGGAATGTGCCTGTGCCGTGGCGGCGGTCATTGAGGAAAGTACCCTCATAAGTATCACCGTTGGCATAGGTCACAGAGCCTTCACCTTCGCGGCGGCCATTGACCAATGCGCCCTCATAAACGTCGCCGTTGGGCTGCGACAGGGTACCACTGCCTTGAATTTGTCCATCGACCCATTCGCCGCTGTAGACCAGACCGTCAGACATGGTCAGTGTGCCGATCCCATCACGTTCACCGCTTTTCAGGCTGCCTTCATACACGGCACCATCCGGATAGGTGATCTTGCCTTCACCCTCTTTTTCGCCATTCAGCCAGGCACCTGCGTAGATATAACCGCCCGGGCTTGTCATCGTGCCGATGCCGTGGTGCATCGCATTGCGGAATTCACCTTCGTAGATCACGCCATTTGCATATTCGGCAATTCCTTGCCCAGTGATGTTGCCGTCTACCCATTCGCCTTCAAAAGTGCCGCCGTCCGCAAATGTGATTCGGCCCTGACCCTCGGGTTTGCCTGCAACAAAGGACCCTTCATAAACTGACCCGTTGGGGAAAGTCGCAATGCCTTCACCGCGAATTTCGCCTGCAACCCACTGGCCCGTGTATTCATACCCATTAGGCAGGCGATAGGTCCCGGTGCCATCCTGCTTGCCGTCAACGAAGGTACCCTCGTAGATGCCACCGTCATCATATTGCTTTGTTTGAACCTCTTGGGCTGCCGCACTCGAAGCTATGCTCGCTGCAATTATGGCGGTTGCCACAGCTTTTGGTAATCCAAACATCGTCATCAGGTTCTCCGATCCCTTTCAAGGTTTGCGCAGCTTAGGAGAGGAGTTGTCACCTGACAACGGCTAACAGCCGATGGCGTCAAACGGCTTTCCCCCGCGCCTCTTTCTGCTACATGAATGGCAAGGCATTGGGACAAAACTATGACAAAATTTTTTCGCCTGACAATGGCACAGTTAAATCCCACCGTGGGTGATATCGCAGGCAACGCAGACAAGGCGCGTGCGGCATGGACAGAGGGCAAGGCGGCGGGGGCCGATCTGGTCGCGTTGCCCGAGATGTTTTTGGTTGGATATCAAACACAAGACCTCATTGCGAAACCTGCATTTGTCGCTGATGCGATGGTTCATCTAATGGCGCTTGCGCGGGATTGTGCCGATGGGCCCGCCCTGTCTATTGGCGGCCCACTTATGGAGGATGACCGGCTCTATAATGCCTATTTCACCCTGCGAAGTGGCGAGATTGTGTCGCGCGCACGCAAACATTTCCTGCCAAACTTCAACGTTTTTGATGAGGTGCGCCTGTTCAAGAGCGCGGATATCGCAGGTCCGGTTGCACTCAATCATGGTGTTCGGATCGGCAGCCCGATTTGCGAGGATGCATGGTATCCTGATGTTTGTGAGGCCATGGTCGAAAGTGGCGCCGAGATCTTGGTCGTGCCCAATGGTTCACCCTATTTCCGTGGCAAGTTCCCGATCCGCATGAACAATATGGTCAGCCGTGTGATCGAGAATGACGTGCCGCTGGTCTATATCAATCTGGTTGGCGGTCAGGACGATCAGGTCTTTGACGGGGGCTCTTTTGTTCTGAATCGGGGCGGGAAACTGGCGGTTCAGCTGCCGCTGATGGAAAGCATGCTGGCACACGTCGACTTTGAGCTGACCGACCGTGGCTGGGAAGCCCGCGATGGCATGAAAGCCACGCTGCCTGACATGCTAGAGCAAGACTATAGGGTGATGGTTCACGCGCTGCGGGACTATATGCAAAAGACCGGTTTTCAAAAGGTCCTTCTGGGGCTTTCGGGCGGGATCGATAGCGCCATTGTTGCTGCGATTGCTACCGACGCGCTGGGCGCCGAGAATGTCCGCTGTGTGATGCTGCCCTCTGAATACACCTCGCAAGGATCGCTGGATGATGCCGCTGCCGCCGCAAATGCGCTGGGTTGCACGTATGACACTGTTAGCATCGCAGGCCCCCGTGCCGCTGTGACGGAAGCGCTTGCGCCACTGTTTGAAGGGCTGGACGACGACCTGACCGAGGAAAATATCCAATCGCGTTTGCGTGGCCTGCTGTTGATGGCGCAGTCCAACAAGTTTGGCGAAATGCTGCTGACCACCGGCAATAAGTCCGAGGTCGCAGTGGGCTATGCCACGATCTATGGGGATATGTCCGGCGGCTATAATCCGATCAAAGACATGTATAAGACCCGTGTGTTTGAGGCGGCGCGCTGGCGCAACGCCAATCACCGTGACTGGATGAAAGGCCCCGCAGGCGAGGTTATCCCGGTGGCAATCATCGACAAACCTCCGTCGGCCGAACTGCGCCCTGACCAAAAGGACGAAGACAGCCTGCCGCCTTATGATGTGCTTGATGGCATACTTGCGATGCTCGTCGATCAGGAGGCCTCGGTCGCTGATTGTGTGGCCGCCGGATATGACCGCGAAACCGTCAAACGGATTGAGCACCTGATCTACATCAGCGAATACAAACGCTTTCAGTCAGCCCCGGGCCCGCGGCTATCGGACCGGGCGTTCTGGCTGGATCGGCGCTATCCCATTGTAAACCGGTGGCGCGACAGCAGCTAGGATAGATCGGGATTGAGGGGCAGATGGCGGATACCCTGATCAAAGAAAACCAACGCCCCCGCAAGGTGGGTGGCGGTCTGTTGATCTTTATCGGTCTGCCGCTCACGCTGATTGCAATGCGGTTCGGGCTTTCCGTGATGGGAACGTTTTTGGGCATCCTTTTCGTCGCGACGGGTCCCCTCCTTATTCTTGCAGGCCTTTGGGCGGCCTTTCCGCGCCATCCACCTGCTATCAAGATGACAATCAGCGATGATGAAATTGTATTTGGCGCAAAGCAAACGACCGTGCCACTTGATGAACTCATACGGGTTTCATTCAGCCAGCACTTTCTTTCAAAATTCGGCAGATTAACGTTTCAGACCACGTCAACTGATACACATTTCGACCTCAGCGATCTCAGTCATGATGCTGCGGATATCATTAGCCAGATCAGCGTCAGGCTGGAGAACCGCGGCAAATATCTTGTTGAAGGGCGGACCGATGTTCTGGGTGCCCGCAACGGGATCTGGGAGGTGCGGACAGGGCTGCCATTTGAGACTGGAACCGGTCAAGACGCAAGCCGGGATGCCGCTGGATAAGGGGGCAAAGCAGGGATAGCCCTGCCGAAGCCATGCGGCAAATCTGGACATCCCAGCCCCGTCATGTTCAAAGCGCCCCAACAGGAGACGCACCATGACAACCACAAGATTCGCCCCATCGCCCACCGGCTGGCTGCATATTGGCAACCTGCGTGCAGCGCTCTTTAATTTCGCCATCGCCCGGCAAAACGGTGGCACATTCATCCTGCGGATCGACGACACCGATGCAGAGCGGTCGAAAGACGAATATATCGCAGGCGTCAAAGAAGACCTGACGTGGCTTGGTTTTACATGGGACCGGGTTGAGCATCAGTCGGCGCGGATGGAAAATTATCTTGCGGCCAAGCAAAAGCTGATCGACATGGGCCGGCTTTATGAGTGTTTCGAGACGCCAACCGAACTGGACCTCAAGCGCAAAAAGCAACTGAATATGGGCAAACCACCGGTCTATGACCGCGCCGCGCTGGCCCTTTCAGAGACCGAAAAAGACGCGCTGCGGGCCGAACGCGGGTCGCACTGGCGCTTTAAGCTGGATCATAAGCGGATTGAGTGGACGGACGGGATCATTGGCGACATCTCGATTGATGCGGCATCGGTCAGCGACCCGGTTCTTTTCAAGAATGACGGCCAGATCCTCTATACGCTGGCGTCTGTTGTGGATGACACCGAAATGGGGATCACGGATGTAGTCCGCGGTTCAGATCACGTGACCAATACCGCAACCCAGATCCAGATGATCGAAGCACTGGGAGGGGCGGTGCCGCGATTTGCCCACCACTCACTTCTGACCGGCCCACAGGGCGAGGCACTGTCAAAGCGCCTTGGCACGCTGGCCTTGCGTGACTTGCGCAAGCAAGGCATCGCACCGCAGGCTATCTTGTCGCTGATGGCGCGTCTGGGTTCATCTGACCCGGTTGAGCTGCGCAGCAGCATTGATGAAGTGGTTGCAAATTTTGATCTGTCCAAATTCGGATCGGCACCCACAAAATTCGATGTGCAAGACCTGACCCCGCTCACCGCGCGCCATTTGGCGACGCTGGGGACCGACGCCGTGGCCGATGTTTTAACATCTGCTGGCGTGCCTGATGATCTAAGAGAGCCTTTCTGGAACGTGGTACGCGACAACATCAACACTTTGGATGAAGTGGCTGACTGGTGGGCGCTGTTCCGCGATGGGGCGACACCGCTTGTCGAAGACGAAGATCGCGCATTTGTGGCCGAAGCCTTCGCTATGTTGCCACCCTTGCCCTACACGTCCGAAACCTGGGGCGCGTGGACGACCGCAGTGAAAGAGGCGACCGGACGCAAGGGAAAAGGGCTCTTCATGCCCTTGCGCAAGGCTGTGACGGGGCGTCAGCGCGGACCTGAAATGGCTGATGTCATGCCGCTTTTGCAAACACGTCCAACGCTTGACTGACTACACTCCGCGGGAAATGCCTTGATCTTTGCCGGGTGTGCTGCGCTGTTTGGCGACGTACACACCCCAAAGACAGAGCCGTGACATGAGTGATCCCAAGGCACCCGACGCTCAAGCCAAATTCACCCAAGGCAACCTGTTTCGGCATATCTCGGTTATGTCGCTGACCGCCTCTGTCGGTCTTATGGCTGTGTTCCTTGTCGATTTTGTCGACATGATCTTCATCTCAATGCTGGGCAAGGCCGAGTTGGCGGCAGCCGTCGGCTATGCCGGTGCAATCTTGTTTTTCACAACCTCGTTCGGCATTGGCATGGCAATTGCAGCCGGTGCGTTGGTCGCACGCGCGCTGGGGGCGGGTGCACCGGAAGAGGCCCGCAGGCGTGCCACAAATGCGTTGATCTACGGTGTGGTATTCGGTGCGGCATTTGCGGCAATCGTCTGGTTCAATCTGACCTATCTTTCAGCGCTTTTGGGTGCGACGGGGGAACCCTTGGCATTGGCTGTCCACTACCTGCAAATTATCGTCCCTTCACTGCCGTTTTTGATGATTGGCATGATCGGTGGTGCGATTCTGCGCGCCCATGGCGATGCACGGCGCGCTATGATGGCGACAATCTGGGGCGGACTGGTCAACGCGGTGCTTGACCCGATCCTGATCTTTGGGCTGGACCTTGAACTGACCGGGGCCGCCATCGCCAGTGTCTGCGCGCGACTGGTTATTGCGATCACCGCACTGTTGCCGCTGATCCGCCATTATGGCGGCTTTGATAAACCGACGCGCCGCAGCCTGACGATTGACCTGCGTCCGATCCTTGCCATTGCGATCCCGGCGATCCTGACGCAGTTGGCCACGCCTATCGGGCAGGCTTATGTCACCCGCGCTATGGCGGAATTCGGGGAAGAGGCCGTCGCAGGGATGGCCATCGTTGCCCGCATGACGCCCGTCGGCTTTGGTATCATCTTTGCGCTGTCAGGGGCCATCGGCCCGATTATCGGGCAAAACGCCGGAGCAGGGTTGAACCAGCGTGTGCGTGGTGCCTTTTGGGATGGGCTTTTGTTCACTGCGATCGTGGTCGTGGTGGTGTCCGGCCTTTTCTTTCTGGCGCGTCCGGGCATTCAAATGCTGTTTCAGCTAGAGGATGGCTTGGCGCTGACCCTTGTCTTTCTCTTTGCGGGACCTTTGTCGTTGATGTTCTTTTTCAACGGCGTGATCTTTGTGGCCAATGCAGCTTTCAACAATCTGGGGCATCCGTTCTATTCGACCGCGGTGAATTGGGGGCGGCATACCTTGGGCACCATTCCCTTTGTCGTCGTGGGGGCTGTCTGGCTCGGCGCACCGGGTGTGCTGATCGGCCAGTCTTTGGGTGGTGCGGTCTTTGCGGGTGTTGCGCTGATTTTGGCCCGCCGTGTGATTGCCAAACAAGAGGCTGAAGCAACTAAGTCCGAGCCCTTCGCCCGCCAAGCGCGCCTATTCAGCCTGCTGCATCACCGCCGCTAGGTGCTGATCGACAAGCGCGCGCTCTTCAATGCTGAGTGTTTGGTGGCGGGGATAAACCGGATCGTCGCGATCATCTAAAACCGTCGTATCCCAGCCGTCCGTGGTTGCAAAGAAATGTGCGACACCGGCGTGGCCATACATCGCCAGATATCCTTGCACCACAACATCGACATAGCTGAGCAGGATCGGGTGATCGCTGTCTTTTGCGATGTGCTCGGGCCGGACTTGGTAGACTGCTGTTGGCGCTGCTTGTCCCTCATGGCTGATGGTGTCGCTGACGTCGTGGCGCTGATAGGCTGCTTCGCGTAAATCCAACGCAGCCCAATCTGCATTCGGCACCCGTGCGACGACGCCGTGCAGAACCGTCTGTGCGCAGGGTGTCACAGACAAATAGGCCGCTTTGCGCAGCGCCGTGCGCTGCCAGACCCGCCGCCAGCCATGTAGCACGGCAGGCCGGGGATCGCCGTAACGATGCGTGGCAAGGTTGACGAGGCTGCCATAGCCGAAAAACGCAGGCTCGTTCATTCGCGTGCCCGCAGCACCTGAGCCGGTTTGGCTGATAGGGGACGCCATGCAAAGGCCAGCCCCGCCAAAAGCGATGCCACTATCCCACCACCGATAATCAGCAGGGCACTGGACCAGATGATTGTATAGCCGGTTTCCATGATAAAGGTCGAAACGGCCCAGCCGCCCAGAATACCCGCACCCAAGGCGACACTGCCTGCCGCAAAACCAAGAATGGCAGCCCGCAGGGCAAAGCTGGTCAAAATACGGCGGCGCGACGCGCCCAACGTCTTGAGTACCGCAGATTCGAACGTGCGTGTCCGTTCACCGGCAGCGGCCGCGCCGATCAGCACCAGAAAGCCGGTGATCAGCGTCATCAGCGCACCATAGCGCGTTGCAGCAGAAATGCCGCCGACCAGTTCAATCACCTGATCAATGGCGTCCCGAATACGGATCGCGGTGATGTTGGGATAGGCTGTTGCCAGATCGCGCAGGATTGCGGCCTCAGCCTCTTGCGCGGCATAGACGGTTGAGATCCAGCTATGTGGTGCGCCTGCCAGCGCGCTTTGGTTCATGGCCATGACAAAGCCGATTCCCGCGTCTTCCCAGCTGACATTGCGGAAACTGGTGACTTCTGCGGTGATATCGCGCCCTAGCACATTGACGGTCATCGTGTCGCCCAACTGCAGCCCTATCTCGGCCGCTTCTTCTGCCGAAAAACTGATCTGTGGCGGGCCGTCATAGCCCGTAGGCCACCATGTGCCTGCAGTCACTTCGGTCCCGCTGGGCTGGGCATCGGCATAGGTGATGCCGCGATCGCCACGCGTTACCCAATGCCCGCCCGACACTTCCTCGGCGGGCCGCCCGTTGATTTGGGTGATGATGCCCCGCAGCATAGGGGCGGTATCGACACGGCTGACGGCCTCATCCGTATCCAGTCTTTCACGGAAACCCGCAATCTGGTCGGGCTGGATGTCGACAAAGAAATAACTTGGTGCCACTTCTGGCAGGTCATTCGAAAACGAACTGCGCAGATTGCCGTCGATCTGGCCGACAGCGGCCAAAACCGTTAACCCAAGACCCAATGAAAGCACGACAGAGGTGGCTTCGCCACCACGCGCGCCGATAGACCCAAGGGCAAGGCGCAGGGCCGGACGACCGCGTGCTGGTTTGCGGAATCGTCGGGCAAGCCAGCGGATCACAATGGCCGCCACCACTAGAATACCCAAGGCCCCCGCGATACCGCCCGCTGTCCACAGGGTCAGAAACACCGTGCCGGAAAACCAGATAGCCGCACCGATCAAGGCCGCAAGCAAGCCGACGATTGCAATCAGATAACGTGCGCCGGGCAAGGCGGCGCTGGCTGTAAACGCATCCCGAAACAGTGTCGCGGCGCGGATATCTTCGGTCTTGGCCAGTGGCCAGAGAGTAAAGACAAGCGCGGCGAGCAGGCCATAAATCGCGGCCTCAAACAAGGGTGCGGGATAGACGGTGAAGACCGCAGGAATAGGCAGGCGGGCTTCGATGAGCGGCGCAAACAGGACAGGCAGACCGGCACCCAAAATCAGACCAATCAAGACACCAACAAGCGTCAGGACGCCGATCTGGATAAAGTAGGTCTGAAAGATGATTTTACGTGTGGCCCCGACAGTCTTCAGCGTTGCGATCACGCCGGTCTTGCCCGCCAGATAGGCGCGCACGGCAGCAGACACACCAACGCCGCCAACAGCCAAGCCCGACAGCCCCACCAAGATCAGGAACGCACCGATGCGGTCCACAAATTGTTCTACCCCGCCTGCGCCCCGGCGACTGTCGCGCCAGCGTAGCCCGCTGTCGCGGAACTGCGCTTCTGCGCTTGTCTCCAATGCTTCAAGATCAGCCCCTTGCGGCAGGTCGAGCCGATATTGTGTGGAAAAGAGTGTGCCTTCGGCGATCAGGCCCGATTGCGCCAGATCATCAGTCAACACAATGGTCCGCGGCCCAAGGCCAAAGCCGCCAGAGGCATTGTCGGGATAGCGATCAAGAATGGCACGTAGCGTAAATGCCTGTTCACCCAGACGGAATGTATCGCCGGGCGCAAGTGCCAGCCTGTCGGCCAACACCCGCTCCATCACGGCACCTTTGTCGGCAAGGGCCGTGGGCAGGGACATAGGCGGGTCAAGTGCAACCGCGCCGATCAGGGGATAAAGGTCATCGACCGCACGGATCTGGGTCAATCCGCGCTCGGTCTCGCCCCCGCGATCAACCACGACCATTGAGCGGAAATCAACTGTTTCAGAGACCTGATCAGAGATGCTTAATAGCCAATCCAGCTCGGCTTCGCGGGCAAAGCGGTAAGTGAATTCCACTTCTGCATCACCGCCCAACAGGGCAGCACCGTCACGTTTCAGACCTGCTTCAATGCCCGCGCGGACAGTGCCCACCGCAGCGATTGCGGCCACACCCAGTGCAAGGCAAGCCAGAAAAACGCGAAAGCCGCGCAAACCCCCGCGCAATTCGCGCGCAGCAAATCGGGATGCAATTGCTAGGCTCATTCCGCAGCCTTTGCGACGGGTGCATCAATTCGGCCATCGCGCAAACGCACAATGCGGTCACAGCGGCTTGCCAGTTCGTTTGAGTGAGTGACCATGATCAGCGTCGCCCCATGGCGGTCGCGCAGATCAAAAAGCAGATCAATGATCGCCTGACCGTTGGTTTCATCCAGGTTACCGGTTGGCTCATCCGCCAGCAGAATACGTGGGCGTGGGGCCGAGGCACGGGCAAGCGCCACGCGCTGTTGTTCGCCCCCTGACATCTGGTTTGGGTAATGATCCATCCGATCACCAAGCCCCACGGCCTGCAATTCAGTGGCAGCACGATCAAATGCATCCTTTGCGCCGGCCAACTCAAGCGGGGTTGCAACGTTTTCCAGCGCCGTCATTGTCGGGATCAGGTGGAAAGATTGGAACACCACCCCCATATTATCCCTACGAAAGAGGGCAAGCTGGTCTTCGTTCATCGCTGTCAGATATTGGCCCAACGCCATGATTTGCCCTGATGTTGCTTGTTCCAGCCCGCCCATCAACATCAGGAGCGATGATTTGCCAGACCCACTCGGCCCAACCAGCCCCAGCGTTTCCCCGGCCGCCACATCGAGAGAAATATCATGCAAAATGTCGACGCGGCCGGCGTTGCCATCCAAGGAAAGATTGGTGTTGGAAATAGATAGAACAGGTTCGGTCATCGGGGCGGCCTTTGTGGGGGTGTCTACTTTTGCATATGGGGTTATTTCACGCGCCAGCAAGTTAGGTGTGGCGCTTTTGCTGACAACAACCCTGGCGCAAGCCGAAACTGTGAAAATTGCAGCACTGGGTGACAGTTTGACCGCAGGCTACGGGCTTGCCCAGGCTGATGGGTTTGTGCCGCAGTTGCAGGCGTGGTTGCAGGCAAACGGGGCGGATGTTGAAATCATGAATGCAGGCGTATCAGGCGATACCACCGCAGGAGGGCTTAGCCGTGTCGGGTGGACACTGACATCCGATACAGATGCGATGATCGTGGCGCTGGGCGGCAATGACTATTTGCGTGGGCTTGATCCGGCAGTGAGCCGCGCGAACCTCGATGGTATCTTAGCCGTGGGGCGAGAGGCCGGGGTTGAGATGCTCTTGGTGGGCCTGACTGTCGGGGGCAATTATGGGCCAGCCTACAAACAGGAATTTGAAGCGATGTATGCCGAACTGGCCTCAGAATACAGTATTCCGCTTTACCCTGATTTCGCGGCAGCCTTGCGCGCTTCGGGCGACATGTCTGGGGCGATGTCTGCGTTTCTGCAAGCAGACGGCATACATCCTAACGCGGAAGGTGTCTCCGCAATTGTTGCTGCAATGGGGCCCACTGTGCTGGATCTCGTATCAGCCGCCCAATAGGGCGTTGTCGGCAGGGTTGTTCGGGCCGAGATGTGTAGCCCATAAAAATGGGCGCCTACACAGGCGCCCATCCCACAAGTCTTTGGTAACTTAAGTTCGCCTTAATCGGCGAGTGTCAGATTCACGGCGCTTTCCCGCCCATCGCGACCCGCTTCGATGTCAAAATTGACCTTTTGATCATCCTTAAGTCCGGTCAGCCCAGAGCGTTCGACGGCAGAAATATGCACGAAAACGTCCTTGCTGCCGCCATCGGGGGCAATAAACCCATATCCTTTGGTTGTGTTGAACCATTTGACAGTGCCTGAAGCCATGTCCTTGTTTCCTTATGTTATCCGCTCGCGGAAGTGCAGCGGTCCGGCTCGGTCAAACGTGATCGAAGGACTGGGCCGTTTGGGAAACAGTGGTCGATTAGTCAACGTCGCTTAAAAAGGCTGCCATAAAAATGCCAAAAATTCAAGCAATCTGAATTTTGCCCGCGTTGCGTAGACAAAAGGGTGTGAGCGCGCGGATGCCGCGCGCCACGTTCATTTTCCAACGTCGCTTATGCGAGTGCGAGGTTAACCGCAGATTCGCGGCCGTCACGGCCAGCTTCGATGTCGAATGTTACTTTTTGGTCGTCCTGCAGACCTGTGAGGCCGGAACGCTCGACTGCGGAGATGTGAACGAATACGTCCTTCGCGCCGCCATCAGGTGCGATAAAGCCGAAGCCTTTAGTTGTGTTGAACCATTTCACGGTGCCATTAGCCATCGTGTTTTTCCTTTAGTATCAATGCTGTCCGCGAAATTGCGACAGCTTGGCTTAGTCAGTGTCAAAATCGAAAGACTGTAGCCGAAAGGGAAAACAGTGGTCGAGTTGCATAACGTCTGCACCTCGCATGTGGACCCTAAGCGCATACAAATCAAGTGTTAGTTTTAAAGCGATGTGCTTTGGGCGTTTTATTGTCAGCACAAACAGCGGTGTATCTTTGCGCTTAAAGACATGAGCTTTGCGCCATCGTTGCGGATATTGACGGCAAAAAAAACCCCGCCAAAAGCGGGGTTTTTCTAGGTCTATGTCCGTGCAGGGTTATTGCGGGATTTCACCGGTGATGCCTTCAACGTAGAAGTTCATCCCTGCCAATGTGCCGTCATCAGCAATCTCGCCATCAGCTAACCAAACAGAGCCGTCCTGTTTGTTGATCGGACCAGTGAACGCGTGATATTCGCCAGTGCGCAGACGCTCGACCAGTGCTTCGGCAGAAGCTTTGATGTCAGCGGGAACTGCGTCGGTGATTTCGCCGATGCCAACCATGCCCGGGCCGATGCCGTCCCATGTGTCGGTGCTTTCCCATGTGCCATCAATCACCGCTTGCGTGCGGGCGATGTAGTATGGTGCCCAATCGTCAATGATGGATGAAACGCGGGGGAAAGGTGCGAACTCGGCCATATCGGATGCCTGACCGAAGGTTACAACATTGCCTGCGGCTTGTGCTGCTGCCTGTGGTGCAGTGGAATCGGTATGCTGCAGGATCACGTCAGCGCCCTGCTCGATCAACACGTTGGCAGCTTCGGCTTCTTTCGCAGGGTCAAACCATGTGTAGGCCCAGATGATTTTGAACTCGACATCGGG
>JALQUF010000058.1 GCA_023263855.1 Yoonia sp.
TTGATATATGAATAAGAATTGACAGAAAGATTTCCTCTATACCGAGAGGAAGCACAAATATTAAGGTAATCAATAAAAATAATATCAGGTCTAAATGACTTCTTAAGTGCAAGTTCGTTAAGAAGTGCCTTAAAATGTCCACTGTGTGCGCTCGCAGTAGGATACTCTTTAATAATCAGTTGTCCTGCGGCCTTCTCATCAGGCGCAATCGGGCGCTCAGCTAGAATAAAATGCGCCTTTTCAATAAGTTCCGGGAAGGTCTTGGCACGTTCTTTCAGGCAGTACATCGCCTTTAGCATCCCGTCGCTTTGTGCGTCGGTCAAGGGTGCTGCCCCGGTTGCCGCAAGGAAAGCCTGCATTTCTTGCAGCAGTGCAGCATCATCTGCGATGGCAATATGTTGGCCGCAGATGTTTTCCAGCTTTTTGAAATCAAAACGGGCTGGTGATTTGCCGATTCCACTCAGATCGAACCAGTCTTTTGCTTGGGCGTCGGTGAAAAATTCATCGTCCCCGTGGCTCCAGCCCAGACGCGTCAGATAGTTGCGCATGCCCGCTGCAGGGTAGCCGAGTGCTTGATATTCAGCCGCGCCTGTTGCGCCATGGCGCTTGGACAGCTTCTTGCCGTCAGGGCCAAAGATCAGTGGAATATGCGCAAGCGTCGGTTTGTCCCAACCCATAGCCTCGTAAATCAGGTTCTGGCGGAATGCATTGGCCAGGTGATCATCACCCCGGATCACATGGGTAACGCCCATATCATGGTCATCCACCACGACGGCCAGCATATAAACCGGTGTCCCATCCGAACGCAGCAGGATCATATCGTCGAGCTGATCATTCGACCATGTCACATCGCCTTGCACCTCGTCGTGCAGGGTTGTCTGCCCTTCGCGCGGCGCTTTGATACGGATCACATAGGGTGCGTCAGGGTGATCAGAGGCGGCCACATCGCGCCAGGGCGACCGGAAGAGTGTCGATGTCTTTTCAGCACGGGCCTGTTCACGGAACGCTTCGATTTCGTCTTGGGTGCTGAAACACTTGTAAGCCGCACCCTTGGCCAGCAATTCATGCGCCACAGCAGCGTGCCGCTCAGCATTTGCGGCCTGGCTTGACGGTGCGCCGTCCCAGTCCAGACCCAGCCATGTCAAACCATCAAGGATCGCCTGGCGGTTTTCATCTGTTGACCGCGCTTTGTCGGTATCTTCGATCCGCAGCAGAAATTTGCCGCCGCGTCCACGAGCATAAAGCCAGTTAAACAAGGCGGTCCGCGCACCACCAATGTGCAGGGCACCTGTGGGCGAGGGGGCGAAGCGTGTGACGACGGACATGAGAGTATTAACCTTTCGCTAACCAGCTTTCCGGTAGGGTTCCGGCTTGAACGTGGGATAGAAGACTGCGGGGTGAAGGACAAGTGCGCGCGCTGATTGAAGCTGCACTTCTGGCGCAACGCGGGTCGCTGATGGGCTGGGTGCCGGTGTGCCTTGGCGTTGGGACAGGCATCTATTTCGGCCTTGGGTCCGAACCTGACATGTTGGTCATGGCAGTGCTTGCCTTGGGTGTTGGCGCGTCTTTGATTGCAGCCCGTCTTGCGCCTGTGGCGTTTGCACCGCTGCTGATCGCCTGCGCGCTTGTTTTGACGGGTATCGGCGTTGCGAAATACCGTGTGTCTGCGGTGGCGGCACCTGTGCTGACGTTCCGCTACTACGGCCCCATCGAAGGGCGTGTCGTCAACATCGACCGTTCGGCCAGTGATGCTGTGCGCCTGACACTGGACCGCGTCGTTCTGGCGCGGATGGCCCCGGACCGTACGCCTGCGCGCGTCCGCGTATCTTTGCATGGGGACCAACCTTTGCAAAACTTCACACCCGGCGATGTGCTGATCCTGACCGGGCATCTGTCGCCGCCTGCGGGGCCCGCCGAGCCGGGGGGATTTGATTTTCAGCGTCACGCTTGGTTTTTGAAACTAGGGGCAGTGGGCTATACGCGCACACCCGTCTTACGGCTTGCCGCAGCCACTGACACTGACATTGGCACGTGGTTGTTTGCCTTGCGCATGGCCATGTCGCGCGCCGTTCAAGAGGCGATCCCGGGTGAGCCGGGTGCCTTTGCCGCGGCGATCATGACCGGAGACCGCTCGGGCATGGGCCAGCAGACGATAACCGATCTGCGCACCGCGAATTTGGCGCATCTATTGGCCATCTCGGGGCTGCATATGGGGCTATTGACCGGGTTTATCTTTGCAGCGGTCCGGTCCGGCCTTGCGGTAGTGCCCGGTCTTGCGCTGCGGTGGCCGCTTAAAAAGATTGCAGCGGTCTGCGCGTTGGTTGTCGGTGCGTTCTATCTGGCGCTGTCGGGGGGCAGTGTTTCTACGGAACGGGCCTACATAATGGTGGCTGTGATGTTCGTGGCGGTCCTGCTGGGGCGCCGGGCACTGACGTTGCGTGCGGTCGCTATGGCTGCGATCCTGGTATTGCTGTGGCAGCCCGAGGCATTGGTGGGCCCCGGTTTCCAGATGTCATTTGCGGCGACCACGGCACTTGTCGTTGTGTTCGGTGCCTTGCGGCGGGTTGATTTATCACGGCTGCCCAAATGGCTGCGGGCGGTCCTTTCGGTTGTCTTGTCGTCTTTTATCGCAGGCTTGGCGACTGCGCCATTTGCTGCGGCACACTTTAACCAGATTGCGCACTACGGGTTGATCGCCAATGTCCTCAGCGTGCCGCTTATGGGGGTGCTGGTGATGCCGGCGGCGGTTCTGGCTGTCTGCCTTGCGCCGCTGGGGCTTTGGGGGATCGGGCTGTGGTTGATGGAGCAGGGGCTGCGATGGATTCTTTTTGTGGCGGCGACGGTTTCGGCGCAGGATGGTGCACTGGGGCACATCTGGGCGCCGGTATGGTATGTTTTGCCACTGCTTTCCTTGGGGCTTTTGTCGTTCGTCCTGGTGGCAGGGCACGCACGGTTCGCAGGGATTGCCGTGGTCCTTTGTGCCGCCGTTTTCTGGTATCAAACCGAACGGGCGGACCTGCTTGTCGCTGACAGCGGGGCCTTGATGGGGATCATGGGCGCAGAGGGGCGTGTTCTGTCGAAGGCGACGGGCAATGGGTTTGTCGCCGGTATCTGGCTGGAAAACGACGGCGGGCCTGTGCCTCAAGACCAAGCCGCCGCGCGTGCAGGCTTTGTCAGTGCCGGGCGCGTCACCACGGCCAGCCTTGGGGACTGGCGTATTCTGCAGGTGTCGGGAAAAACCGCGCTTGCCGACATCAACGGATGTGACGGCGCCGATGTGTTGATCAGCAATCAGGTAGATGCAGGTGACAGACCTTGCGAGGTTTACGACCTTGCGCGATTGCGTCAGACGGGGGCGCTGGCATTTAATCTGGCACCGAACGGTGATCTGCTGATCGATACGGCGCATCAGATTGCGGGGTTAAGGCCGTGGAATATGCGGCAGGGCGCGCCGTCTGACCCTATTCGTCTGTCTGCGGCGGATAGAAAAAGGGCCGCAGATGCGACCCTTTCATCCGTTTATCGTTCGGATCAGTAGGTGCGGATCAAGCCCACCAGACGCCCCTGAACCTTGACCTGATCGTCACGGAAAACGCGCGTTTCATAGGCCGGGTTGGCGGCCTCAAGCGCGATGGCGGTCCCGTTCCGGCGGAACCGTTTCAATGTGGCCTCATGCCCTTCGACCAGTGCCACGACGATATCGCCATTATCGGCCACCGTCGTTTCACGGATCACGACAACATCGCCATCATTGATGCCAGCCTCGATCATCGAGTCGCCTTTGACTTCGAGCGCGTAGTGATCGCCCGCCCCAACCATGGATTGCGGGACCGAGACGTTTCTTGATGCTTCGCTGATCGCCTCGATTGGGACGCCGGCGGCAATCCGGCCCATCATGGGCAGGTCAACCGACCCGTTGTCGATGGGCAGCGCTGTAACCGGTGTGCTGTCGGGTTTGTCGCCCTCAATCACGCGTGGTGTGAAACCGTTTTTGGTCTGCATTGCATCAGGCAGCTTCACGATTTCCAGCGCACGGGCGCGGTGGGCCAGTCTGCGGATAAAACCGCGCTCTTCCAATGCTGTGATCAACCGGTGGATGCCTGATTTTGAGCGCAGGTCGAGCGCCTCTTTCATTTCATCAAAGCTGGGGGGGACGCCATCGCGTTGCACACGCTTGTGGATGAACTCCAACAGGTCGAGCTGTTTCTTGGTCAACATAAGGCTGCTCCGTTGTCACGTTTTGCATATGTTCTATGCATGTTCCTGTTTTGTGTCAACTGCGGCGTGTTTTGGTATGGCTACGCTACAAGCGAATAATGTCGATCGGTGTGCCGCGCTTGCGTTCTGGGTCGTTAATGGGGCGCACGGCAAGGCAGTTCGCATCGGCAAGCACGGTCAAAAGCGCGCTGTCTTGCCGGTCGAAAATGGTAACACCCTCAGGTCCGGCATGGGCCCGCATATAGTGTTCACGTGGCCCGTTTGCTTTCGTGTCCTGCGCAAGCAGCAGTGTTTCGCGCGGGGCAGGGTGCGTGCCCAGTCCCAGCATTTTACGGATCACTGGGGCCAGAAAGATATGACCGCAGACCATGGCCGAGACAGGATTACCGGGCAGGCCGATCATGGCTGCATGGCCCATCCGGCCCGCCATCAGGGGCTTACCGGGGCGCATGGCGACTTTGTAGAACGACCGCTGCATCCCCTTGGTCTGTGCGACATCGCCGACAAGGTCGTGATCACCGACGGATGCGCCGCCGATTGTGACAATCAGATCGGCATCAGCGGCCAGATCGAACGCCAGTTCAAGTGACGCGATGTTATCGCGCGCGATAGGCAGCAGCCGCGCTTTGGCGCCGAGAGTTTGAACAAGTGCGGCAAGCCCGTAGCTGTTTGACGCGATGATCTGATCGTCGCCCGGCGTTTCGCCCGGTTGGACCAATTCATCGCCCGTGGCGATGATGGCGACAACCGGTTGGCGGGTGACGGGAACGGTGGCAATGTTCATCGCTGCCAGCAAGGCGATGTCCGATGGCGTGAGGGTACGGGGCGCTTTGATCGTGTCGCCGGTGCGAAAATCCGCCCCTGCCGGACGGACGTAAGGGGTATCATTGGCGCTGTCGTCCAGGGTGATCACATCGCCATCGCGGGTGATGTTTTCCTGAATGATCACGTGGTCTGTACCAGCCGGCAGCGGCGCACCTGTGAAAATCCTGACACTCTGGCCGGGGCCCACGGTGCCTTTCCATTTATGGCCGGCGGCGGCTTCGCCGATCACATCAAAGCTCTGGCCCGGTTTGATCGCCTCCGCTTTGACCGCATAGCCATCCATTGCCGACGCGGCAAAGGGTGGTTGATTGCGCGTGGCGTGTACGTCTTGCGCTAGAACGCGGCCATTGGCCTGCGTCAGGGCGACATCTTCCGGTGCAAGCGGTGAGACAAGGGCGAAAAGCTGGGCCAGCGCGTCTGAGACAGAAATCATGGGTTCTCGAACCGTCCCGATTTGCCACCGTCCTTGAACGTCAGGCGTATACCGCCGATCTCCATGTCCTTTTGCACGGCTTTGACCATGTCATAGACGGTCAGGGCCGCTGTGCTGACAGCCGTCAGTGCCTCCATCTCGACCCCGGTTTGTCCGCCGGTTTTGACGGTCGCGGTGATGCGGATACCGGGCAGGGCGGTGTCGGGGGTCAGTTCCAACGCCACCTTGGTGATCGGCAGCGGATGGCAAAGCGGGATCAGCTCGGCCGTTTTCTTGGCGCCCATGATGCCTGCGATCCGTGCAATGCCCAAAACATCGCCCTTGTCGGCGCGGCCTTCGGTGATCAAAGCCAAGGTGTCGCTGGTCATCCTGATAGAGCCTTCGGCAATCGCTGTGCGCGCCGTCACAGGTTTGTCCGACACATCGACCATATGCGCCTTGCCGTCGGAATCGAAATGCGAAAGGCCGGCCATCACATCATGCCCGTCGCTGGATTGGCAAGAAGGGTGCGGGTGGCGGTGGCGACATCATCCTGACGCATCAGGCTTTCGCCAATCAGGAAGCTGCGCGCGCCGTAACGGGCCATATCGGCCAGTTCCTCGGGCGTGTTCAGGCCGCTTTCGCAAACGATCGTCCGATCAGCCGGGACCAGTTTTGACAGGGTCCGCGTGGTGTCCAACGTGGTTTCAAACGTCTTGAGGTTGCGGTTGTTGATCCCCATCAAAGGGGATTTCAGCGTAGAGGCACGCTCAAGCTCTGCGGCGTCATGAACTTCGATCAACACATCCATGCCCCATGAAAAGGCAGCCTCTTCGAGTTCATGCGCCTGTGCGTCACTGACGCTGGCCATGATGATAAGGATGCAATCAGCATGCAGGGCACGGGCTTCGGCCACCTGATAGGTGTCATACATGAAATCCTTGCGCAGGGCAGGCAGATCAACAGCCGACCGCGCGGCAGTCAGATAGCTGTCATCGCCCTGAAAGGACGGACCGTCAGTCAGCACCGACAGGCAGGTCGCGCCCCCTTCGGCATATGCTTGGGCCAGCGCGGGTGGATCAAAATCTGCGCGGATCAACCCTTTCGATGGGCTGGCTTTCTTGATCTCGGCGATCAGGCCGTAACCTTCACGCGCGGCATCAGCGAGCTGTGCCGCAAATCCCCGTGTCGGGGGGGCCGCTGCGGCGCGGGCTTCGATTTCATCAAGCGGGACAGCCGCTTTGCGCGCTGCGACCTCTTCCAGCTTGTAGGTTTTGATCTTTTCCAGAATATCGCTCATGGGTCCGCCCAGTTGATTGGCTGTTGGCCTTGATCAATAAGCCACTGGTTCACCTTTGAAAATGGGCGCGACCCGAAAAACCCGCGATAGGCCGACAGCGGCGACGGATGCGCGGACTGCAAGATCAGGTGATCGGGCGAAAGATGTTTGGCATAGGTCTGGGCAGGGCCACCCCAGAGAAGGAATGCGCGCGGGCGGTCATTCAGGCGCTGCAGCACCTGCCGGACCAAGACCGACCAGCCCAGTTTGGCGTGGGCCTTGGGTGCGCCGGGCGGCACCGTGAGGGCAGTGTTCAGCAGCAGGACACCTTGGTCTGCCCAATCCTGCAAGGATGTCTTTGTACGGGTCGTGCCTGTATCGCTTTGAATTTCTTTGAAGATATTGCCAAGGCTATCAAGCCTGCCGCCAAATTGCACAGGGATGGAAAAGGCCAGCCCATCGGCTTTGCCGGGTGTGTGATAGGGGTCTTGTCCCAGAATGACGACCCGCGTGGCTGTCGGTTGGGTGCGGGCAAGCGCCGCAAATGTCAGCGCGGGTGGGGGCAACACAGGTCCCGTCACTTGCGCGGCGATCTGCGGCAGGTCGTCGGCAAAGAAAGGCAGGTCTGCCCAGTCACCCAAGCCGGCAAGTTCGAACATCAGGCCGCAGAGGTCACACGCGCAAGGGTTTCAAGCGCCTGTTTTGCCTTGCCGCTGTCAATGCTCGCGCGGGCGATTTCGACACCTGCTTTAAGGTCTTGCGCCTTGTCGGCCACCACCAGTGCAGCAGCAGCGTTGAGCAACACTGCATCGCGGTAAGCCCCTTCGGCGCCATCAAGCAGCGCCATCAGTACGGTGGCGTTTTCCTGTGGCGTGCCGCCAAGGATGTCGCGGAAATCATGCACGGGCAGGCCCGCATCTTCGGGATGGATCTGACGGGACTTGATCTTGCCGTCTTCCAGTGCGGCTACGGCTGTCGGCCCGCAGATCGTGATCTCGTCGGTGCCATCGCTGCCGTGGACCAGCCACGCTTTTTCAGTGCCCAACTGTTGCAGTGTTTCCGCCATTGGAAAGATCAGGTCCGGAGCAAAAGCCCCGGTTAACTGGCGTTTCACACCCGCAGGATTTGTCAATGGTCCCAAGATGTTGAAGATCGTTTTGCATCCAAGTTCCAACCGAATAGGGCCGACATGCTTCATCGCGGGATGGTGCATCGGGGCCATCATGAAGCCAATGCCAGCCTCGGCGATCGCCTGTTCCACCACCTCGGGTCCGACCATGACATTGATGCCAAGCGCGCCTTGCACATCAGCTGTGCCGGATTTGGATGACAGGTTGCGATTGCCGTGTTTGGCGACCGGAACCCCCGCGCCTGCAACGACAAAGGCCGTGGCGGTCGAGATATTCAGCGTGTGCTTGCCGTCGCCACCGGTGCCCACAATGTCCATCGCCCCGTCCGGTGCTTTGACGGGGACACAATGCGCGCGCATGACAGCTGCTGCTGCGGCATACTCGGCAACAGATTCTCCGCGTGCGCGCAAAGCCATCAGGAAACCGCCGATCTGTGCAGGGGTGGCGGCCCCTTCAAACAAATACCCAAAGGCTTCCTCTGCTTGGGCGCGCGATAGCGGGCCTTCTGAGGCTGCGAATATCAGGGGCTTCATTGCGTCGCTCATGCGGGCACCTTTGTCATCTTGAGAAAGTTCTGGAGCAACTGGTGGCCGTGCTCGGACCGGATGCTTTCGGGGTGAAACTGTACGCCATGAATGGGAAGTTCGCGGTGTTGCAGGCCCATGATCGTGCCATCGTCCAATTCGGCTGTGATCTCAAGGCAGTCCGGCAGTGTGTCCCGCTCAACCACCAGCGAATGATAGCGCGTGGCTTCAAACGGGTTGGGCAGGCCTGCAAACAGGCCTTTGCCTGTATGTTGCATGGTGCCCATCTTGCCGTGGACAATTTCATGGCAGCGCACGACCTTGCCGCCAAAGGCTTCGCCAATCGCCTGATGGCCAAGGCAAACACCCATCAGGGGCAGTTTGGTTTCAGCGGCGGCATGCACCAGAGCCAGGCAAATACCGGCCTGAGAGGGATCGCAGGGGCCGGGGGACAACAGGATCGCTTCGGGTCGCATGGACATGGCTTCTTGCACATCCAGCGCATCGTTACGCCTGACCACAACATCGGCACCCAATTCGCCCAGATAATGCACAAGGTTGTAGGTGAAGCTGTCGTAGTTATCGATCAAAAGCAGCATGGTAACGTCCCGCGCAGGTGGCAAAAAAAAGGGGCTACCGCATCTTGGCAAGAGAACGGTATAAGCCTGCCATACATGGGCCGGGACGCAAGGTGGCGTCAAGGTCGAACAAAAAGGCGGGGGCAGATGCGAGGCTTTATACAAGGCAGTCTTTGGGGGCTGATATTGGGTATTTCCGGCTTGAGCTTTGCGTCTCTTGTCACCGAGCAGCCAAATTATGCGGCCGGACCGGATGCGCCGCAATTTGTCACGCCCGAGCTGGACGCCACGTTAGAGACACCAACTGTCGCCTTGCAGACAAACACGGATGAAACGCCCGGGTTTGCGCCAGTTGCACCTCTCGATGACGTTGCTGAGCTTGCCGAACCCGCGCCTGAAGTCTCGACCGAGCCTGCAGAGTTGCCACAGACCGCAGAGGTGGCCGGGGCCATTGAAAGCCCTGCGGCTACGTCCGAGACGACCCTTTCAACCGCAGTTGATGCGCCTGCCGCATCACGTGTCGAAACACCGCTGATTGCGCCCGATGTTGTTGCCGATGTCCCTGAAGTGGACACAGCGACGATCGCCCCGGTGCCAGCCGCACCGCTGCAAGACAACACACCAAGCGATGCGCCCAGCCCCGTGGTTGCTGATACCGCACCCGAGGCGGCTGCCGAACCTGTCGTGGCGCAGACCATCGCACCAGCCGAGACCGCAACCCAAGAACCGCTGCAAGAGCCCGCCCCGAGCGTGGTTGAAACCGCACCGGCGCCCCAGCAAGAGCCTGTAGCGCCAGTTGCGCCGGCGGTTACAGTAGAGGCTCCGTCCGAGACCGGTCCCGTGACCGTGACGGAGGCGCTGCCGCAAACGGGCGCAGCCGTGCGGATCAACCGCCCCGGTACGCCTGAGCAAGAGCCTGTATCCACTGTAGAAGACACTTCAGACACAGATGCATTGCCCGAGGATGCGCCAGCACTTTTGCGCTTTGCCGCACCCTATGATGTGACCGGCGCCCCGGCCAAGATCGCTATCCTTCTGATTGATGATGCCCAGATGTCCGGCGGGGTGGATGCTGTATCTGATTTGGGTTTCACGCCCACGGTCGTTGTGAACGCGCTGTCCTCTGATGCCGCTGATGTGGCTGCGGCCTATCGCGGCGCGGGAGTTGAGGTGGCCATGCAGGCCGCTTTGCCGGATGGCGCACAGCCCACGGATGTTGAAATTGCATTCGAGGCGGCTTTGGCGACTTCACCTGAGGTTGCCATGCTGTTTTCGGATGGCACAGGGGCAATGCAAGACCGTGATGTGACCACACAGGTGATGCAGATTCTTGCAGCGGATGGCTATGGTTTTGTGTCAGTCCAACGCGGGCTGAGCAACGCGACGCGCACAGCCGAGCAAGCGGGCGTACCGGCGGCGACGATCTTGCGGGATATTGACGGGGCGAACGAGGATGCGCGCGCGATTGCGCGGGCACTGGATCAGGCGGCATTCCGGGCGCGGCAAACGGGGCAAGAGGTGTTGCTGGGGCGCATGACGCCACAAACGCTGGAAGCCTTGCGCGCATGGGCGGCAGACGTGGATCAGGACACTTTGGCAATCACGCCTGTTTCGGCAATTCTGCTTGGGAATAGCGACGGCTAATCTATGTCTGCCTGACGCCTGTGCAGGTGGGGTTAGGTGTATTGGCGCTGTCCTATCAGTTCCCGCCGCGAAACATCGCGGCATCAGCAGCGGCTTTTCGGATCGCGTTCGATTTATGGACGGTTTCCTGATATTCGGCCTCTGGATCGCTGTCGTAGACAACGCCACCACCTGCCTGAATATAAAGCTTTTCATCCTGCAGAACGGCAGTCCGCAGGGCGATGCACATATCCATATCGCCGTTGGCGCTAAAATAGCCGCAACCACCACCATAGACGCCGCGTTTCTCAGGTTCCAGCTCGTCGATGATCTCCATCGCGCGCACCTTGGGCGCGCCCGAGACAGTGCCCGCTGGCATGCCCGCGAAAAACGCACTGAGTGCGTCCTGATCATCCGCCAGCTCGCCCACAACGTTCGAGACGATATGCATAACATGGCTATAGCGTTCGACAATAAACTGTTCTGTCGGACGCACAGTGCCGATTTTACTGACCTTGCCGGTGTCATTGCGGCCCAGATCAAGCAGCATCAGATGCTCGGCCAGTTCTTTTTGGTCGGCCATCAGATCGGCCTCATTGGCGTTATCTTCCTGCACGGTGGCCCCGCGCGGGCGCGTACCGGCGATCGGCCTGATCGTGACCTCATTGCCAAAGACACGCACCAGAATTTCGGGGCTGGCCCCGATGACCTGAAAGCCGCCGAAGTTGAAAAAGAACATGAACGGCGACGGATTCGTGCGGCGGAGTGAGCGGTAGAGCGCGAAGGGCGGTTCACGAAAATCCTGCGTCCAGCGCTGCGAGGGGACCACCTGAAAAATGTCGCCTGCCTTGATATAGTCTTTCGCTTTTTCGACGGCGTCGAGATAGGCGCTATGGGCAAAGTTGGATACAGGCGGGGCCACAGGCGTAGGTGCGCCAAGATCGCGTGCTTCGCTTGGCATGGGGCGTTCAAGTGCGCGTTGCGCATCCATGACGCGCTCGGCGGCTTGGGCAAAGGCTGCGCGTGCAGACAGGCCGGAATTGACATAGGCGGGGGCCACAAGAATCACGTCGCCCTTGACGCCGTCCAAGACAGCGACAACAGAGGGGCGCAGCATCATCGCGTCAGGCAGGCCAAGCGGGTCTGGGTTGACGTCGGGCAAGTGTTCGACCAGCCGGATCATGTCATACCCCAGATAGCCAAAAAGCCCAGCCGAGGCGGCGGGCAAGTCAGCAGGCAGATCAATCCGCGATTCGGCAAGCAAAGCGCGCAGGGCTGTCAGAGGATCATCGCTCAACGCCTCAAATGCGGCTTCATCAAAGCGGGCCGAGCGATTGACGCGCGATGTGGTGCCGCGGCATTCCCAGATCAGGTCGGGGTTCATCCCGATGATCGAATAGCGTCCGCGGACTTCTCCGCCCGTGACGCTTTCGAGCATGAACGCGTTCTTGCCCGCGCCCGAAAGCTTCAGCATCAGCGAAACAGGGGTGTCCAGATCCGCAGCGATGCGCGTGTAGACGACCTGATTCGCGCCCGCGTCATAGCCTTGGGCGAAACTGTCATAGTCGGGCAAAAGGGCCATGGATCTGCCTATTGAAACTGCGCGTTGACCGCGTTGATGGTTTGCTGGTTCAAGCTTTGCTCGGTGCTTTGCTGCAATGCGGTGGCATAGGCATCAAAGATGTCCTGCGCGATCCCGGCGCGCGCATTTTCTGCCATTGCTTCGCGTTGGGCGATCACCGCTTCATCGGCCAGATCAGGGGCAGAAATATCATCAAGACGTACGATCAGCGCCCGATCTTCAGCATCGATCACACGCACATCACCGATGCTCATTTCAAACAGTGCGTCGTTGAACCCTGGTGGGGTGCCCTCTACGAAGGCACGGCGTGTCAGGTCTTGTTCCACAAACGGCTCAAGACCCAATGTCTCAAAGCCGGTCAGGGGCAGGATTTCTTCAGAAATTTCTTCCGCCCGCGCGATCACCGCGGCTTGGCGTTCTTGTGCCTGCCAAGCGTCAGACACGGCGTCACGAACCTCATCAAGAGGTTGCAAGGTGGGCGGGACGATCCCGTCGAGCGTCAGCGCAAAGATGCCGCCATCGGCCAGATCGAAAATCTCGGGGAATTGGCCTGCTTCGACAGCCGCAGCCTCGGCCCGGAATGCGTCATATGCGGCGATGCCTTCGGTGTTCTCGGGCGTCCAGTTGATGGTGCCAAGCCGCATGTCGGTACGCTCGGCCAGATCAGCCATCGTGGCCCCACCGGCCAGCAGGTCGATGATTGAATCGGCACTGTCGTTGATAAATTGACGTGCTGCATCGGCGGCCAGTTCATCGCGCAGTTCGGGGGTCGCCTCTTCAAGCGGTATTTCCTGCGCTGCCAAGACAGCGTTGACCCGGAAAACTGCGGGCCCCAAGGGCGAATTATACGGGCCGACCACAGCGCCGGTGTCTGCTGCAAAGACAGCCTCACCTGCGCCGCGCAGGTCTTCTTGGCTGACATCGCCCAGATCAATATCTGTCAGGGTCAATCCGCGCTCCGCCACCAGATCTTCGAATGTCGCTTCACCGGCGTTGATACGTGCCACGGCGTCTTCTGCGCGGGCCTGATCAAGATAGACCAGACGTTCGACCAAGCGGCGCTCGGGCTGCTGGAATTCGGCGATCCGCTCGTTGTAGAGCCGCTCGATAGCGGCGTCAGCCACGACCATGTCGTCGATGATCATATTGGGTGTCAGCCATACATATGTGATGTCGCGGCTTTCAGGCAGCGTGAATTCGTCGGGGTTGGCGTCGTAATATTCCTGCTGAGCAGCCGGTGTTGCACCGGGCACAGGGGATGTCAGGTCATTTCCGTCGACCACGGCCCAGGTGATGCTGCGGGTTTCGCTGACATATTGCACCAGCGTATCGGCAAGCGCTTGAGGTGCCGGAATGCCGCTGACAACGGCACCTTGTAGCAGGCTGCGCGCTGTTTCTTCGCGGATCTCCGCCTCGAACTCAGCGGCGGACTGGCCTGTCTGTTGCAGCGCCAAACGATAGGTTTCGCGGTTGAAGCCACCCGCACCCTGGAACGACGGAATGGAACGCAGGCGTTCAAACACACGCGCGTCACCGACCGAAATGCCCAGCTGGCTGGCTTCATTGTCGAGCGTGCGCAGCAAAACCACCTGGCTCAGGGCCATTTGATCAAGCCCGAATGCCTGTGCCTGCTGAAAGGAAATCTGTTGTCCGAATTGCGCCGATAGCCCGCGAATCTGCTCGTTCAGGGCGCGTTGATATGATGCGACGGTCACATCTTTGTCGCCCACGGTGCCGATGTTGCGGATGTTCCCGCTGAGCCCGCCGGTGCCAAACCCGGCCAGGCCGAGAAGCAGCACACCGACGATGATCCACGCGCCGTAACGAGGTTTCTTTTTATCTGCCATTTTTGACCGCTCCACCCGCTGGTTTGGGTCTGAATACGCAGGGCGGGCCGGGGGTGCAAGTGTTAGAGTTCGAGCGATGACAGCCTGTTGAAGAGTGTCTCGACACCGGCGCGGTCGATGTTGGCAAATGCGATCCGCAGCTGGCTTTCCCCACCGGGCAGATCAGGGGGCATAAACATGGTGCCGGGCAGCAACAGGACACCGGCCTCTTTGACCAAAAGAGGGGCCAGATCGGCGGATGACATCGCGAAGGGGTGCTTGACGTAGGCAAAGTAAGCCCCGCATCCCAGCAGTTCCCAGCCTTTGGCGGCAAGCAGGTGGAAATTATCCTCAATCGCGGCGCGTCGATCAAGGATTTCAAGCCGTTCACCTGCCAGCCAATCGCCCAGGTTCTGCATGCCCCACAGTGCAGCCCGCTGCGCCAGCTGGTTGGGGCAGATGGTGACGGTATCGAGGAATTTTTCAATCTCGGCCAAACGTGCGGGGCTTGCGATCACCGCGCCAACGCGGTGGCCGGTCAAGCGGTAGGCCTTGGAGAAGGAATAAAGCTGGATCAGCGTATCGTCCCAATCGGGATCTGTGAAGAGATGATGGGGCGCGCCACTGCGGCTGTCAAAATCGCGATAGGTTTCATCAACAATCAGTGCGATTCCATGCGCGCGGGCAAGATCGCGAAAGGCGCTGAGCGTCTCTGCGGGATATTCCACGCCACACGGATTATTGGGGCTGACCAAAGCGATGGCGCGCGTTTTTGAGGTGATCAGTGCGGCTGCGTTTGCCGGATCGGGAAGCATACCGTCGCCAACAGGCAGCGGGACGGTTGAGACGCCCGACATATCCAGCCACATACGGTGATTAAAATAATACGGGACCGGAATGATGACCTCATCACTCTCGGTGCACAGCGTGGCAATGGCCGCAGCGAAAGCCTGGTTGCAGCCAGAGGTGATTGCGACCTGATCGGCTGTGACCTTGCCCCCATAGCTGGTGGTCCACTGCACGGCGACTTCGGCGCGCAACTCGGGCAGGCCAAGCACAGGTCCGTAAAGATGCGCCTCGGCATCATGCAACACGATGTCGGCCATTGCCTGGCGCATTGGGGCAGGGGGTGGATCGACGGGGGCGGCCTGGCTGACGTTCAGCAAAGGACGATCTGCGGGATGTGTCACACCGGCAAGCCAGCGCCGGGCCTCCATGACAGGCGGGGCAAATGTTGCAGCGGTGCGTGACTGGGGCATGGGATTATCCGGCAAATGCGGCAGGGCTGTTTGAAAGTTGGTCTGCCTTCGGCAGGACTTTTATGCCTCCGGCGGAGGTATTTTTGAACATGAGAAGCAGGAGATCAATCCTTGCCGCGGTAAGGTTCGACATATTGCAGGGCCATGTCCCACGGAAAGAAAATCCATGTGTCCTGGCTGACTTCGGTGATAAATGTATCAACCTGTGGCCGACCCTTTGGCTTGGCGTAGACTGTCGCGAAATGCGCTTTTGGATAAAGCTTACGCACTAATTCCAGCGTTTTGCCGCTGTCGACCAGATCGTCGATGACCAAAATACCGGTGCCATCGCCCATCAGGGCCGCGTCCGGTGCTTTCAGCACCTTGGCTTCGGACTGATCCTGATGGTCGTAGCTTTTGACGCTTATGGTATCGACCGTGCGGATATCCAGTTCGCGTGCTGCAATCATGGCAGGCGCCATGCCGCCGCGTGTGATGGCAACCACAGCGCGCCATGCGCCATCATCGGGCCCGTGCCCGTCGAGCCGCCACGCCAAGGCCCGGCTATCGCGGTGGATTTGATCCCAGCTGATATGGAACCCTTTTTCGTGTGGCAGGCGGTCGGTCATGGCGATTGGGTCCTATTCTTTCGTAATATCGGGGGCATCGACGGCTTTCATGCCCACGACGTGATAGCCCGCATCGACGTGCAATACCTCGCCTGTGACGGCGCTGCCAAGGTCTGAGAGCAAATAGAGCGCGGATTTTCCGACTTCTTCTTGTGTGACCGTACGTCGCAGGGGCGAGTTGTATTCGTTCCATTTCATAATCAGGCGGAAGTCTCCGATGCCCGATGCCGCCAGCGTTTTGATCGTGCCTGCGCTGATCGCGTTGACGCGGATGTTGTCTTTGCCCAGATCCTCGGCCAGATACCGCACGGAGGCTTCAAGCGCGGCTTTGGCGACGCCCATCACATTATAATGCGGCATGACCTTTTCGGCGCCATAATAGGTCAGCGTCAGACAAGAGCCGCCTTCGGTCATCATTTTTTCAGCCCGCTGCACAACGGCTGTGAACGAGTAGACAGAGATGTCCATCGAGGTCAAAAAGTTGCCACGCGAGGTGTCGACATAGCGGCCACGCAATTCGTTTTTATCCGAAAAACCAATGGCGTGGACGATGAAATCCAATTTGCCCCAGCGGTCCTCTAATGAAGAAAAAAGCGCGTCGATTGAAGCTTCATCACCCACATCACAGGGCAGGACAATGTCCGAGCCGACAGAGGCGGCCAGTGGGCCGACGCGTTTCTTTAAAGCCTCGCCCTGGTATGAGAATGCGAGCTCGGCGCCAGCGTCGGCACAGGCTTTGGCAATCCCCCATGCGATTGACTTGTCGTTGGCGAGCCCCATGATCAGGCCGCGTTTGCCCTTCATCAGATCAGATGTCATCGCGTGTCTTCCTTTGTTGTTTGCCAAATGGCTTTGCTCCCGTTTAGGCGATTGCTTGCTTTGCAGCAAGTATTTGAACAATGGTGCAAAATGCTTGCCACTGTCTCCGAATACACCTAGCGTGATGGTGGGGGTTTTTTGTTTAGGGATCAGACATGTCTGACCGCAGTGGCATTTTTACGGGGTCGGACCCTTTTGAGATAGCGCAGCAGTGGCTGGATGCTGCCGAAAAAACAGAACCCAACGATCCGAATGCAATTGCGCTTGCCTCTGTTGACGCAGACGGCATGCCAAACGTGCGCATGGTGCTTTTGAAAGAGATCGAGCAGGACGCTTTCGTCTTCTATACCAACTATGACAGCCGGAAAGGGCAAGAAATTGCCCAATCTGGCAAGGCGGCATTCGTTTTGCATTGGAAATCCCTAGCAAGACAGATACGGGTGCGTGGACTCGCCTCGAAAGAGGACGGTCCAATTGCTGATTCCTACTACAAGTCTCGTTCGTTAAAGAGTAGGCTTGGGGCGTGGGCGTCACAACAATCACAGCCGTTGGCGTCGCGTGCGACCTTGATGGCGGATGTGGCAAGAGTAACAGTACAAAAAGGTGCGGACCCCGAACGGCCACCTTTTTGGGGCGGTTTCCGGATTGTGCCTCTGGAGATTGAGTTTTGGTCTGACGGCGCATTTCGTTTGCACGACCGGTTTCGGTGGTCGCGCAGTGAAGTTGATCAAGATTGGGAGATTACCCGTCTCTCACCCTAGCACCCCGGTTTTTTGGGACGTATGGGTTAGCGAGAGAGACAAATGGTACTGCAATCAAGATCTGGCGATGAGATAATAATGGACAGCGACGCTGACGGTGCCGCTGTTCAAAAGGAAGACAAGATGGAAACGCATGACGCCGGGACGCAACGTCAAGTGCTTGGACAAGTAAAATGGTTTGATCCCACGAAGGGATTCGGGTTCGTCATCTCGGAAGAGGGTGGGCCCGATATTTTGCTGCATGCAAATGTCTTGCGCAATTTCGGCCAGGGCTCTGTTGTGGATGGATCTGCGATCGAAATCGTGGTGCAGGATACACAGCGCGGCTTGCAGGCCACCGAAGTGCTGTCCATCACACCGCCCGAGGCGGACGATAGTCTGCCATTGCGTGATATGGTGGAATATTCGCCCGAGGATATCGCCAGCAAGCCGGTAGAGCCGGCGCGGGTCAAATGGTTCGACAAGGCCAAAGGCTTTGGTTTCGCAAATGTATTTGGCAACAATGAAGATGTGTTCGTACATGTCGAAGTGTTGCGGCGCTCTGGGCTTTCTGACCTGCAATCCGGTGAAGCCATCGGGATTCGCATGGTTGACGGCGAACGCGGGCGTATGGCGATTGAAGTGATCGGCTGGGAGGCTGCAGCCAAGTGAGGCTGGCGGCTCTGACGTGTGGTTTGGCCCTTTTGGCACCGCCACTTTGGGCCGTTTGCGCGGATGACAGGCTGACGATTTCTGGCGACTTCGGGCAGGCGACTTTCACGGTCGATGTGGCAGACGATCCGCAAGAGCGCGCGCAGGGATTGATGTTTGTTGAACAGATGCCGACGTTTACGGGTATGTTGTTTGTCTATGAGCGGCCACAGAGCGTCAGCTTCTGGATGAAGAATACGCTGATTCCCCTCGATATGATTTTCGCGGCCCCTGACGGGGAAGTTCTGCGAATCCATGAAAATGCGATTCCCGGTGATCTGACCCCGATCCCCGGCGGCGAGG
>JALQUF010000059.1 GCA_023263855.1 Yoonia sp.
AGCGCGAGGTATTGGCCGCCAGTCAGTTGGAACAATACACGCCATTCACCCTGACCGCACCCGAGGCAATGATTGCCGATCTGCACGCGACCAAGACGCGTGGTTATGCGATTGACGCGGAAGAACGCAACATCGGGATGCGCTGCATTGCGGCACCTGTCTATAATGTCTTTGGCGAAGCGGTGGCGGGGCTGTCGGTATCTGGCCCGACCTCGCGGATCACTGAAGACCGGATCACAGAGCTTGCCAACTCAGTGATGGAGGCGGCTGCACGCCTGACGCGCGCCATCGGCGGCAATGACAGACCCGCAGGTTAGCGTTTTGAAGATCTGATAGCGGTATCGCGATACTTGGGGTCGTCACGAAACGGTGTGTCTTTCGGCGGTGGGGCAAAGCTATCTTCGATGGGCGCGCGGGGCTGAGTCAATTTCTGCCACAGCTTGCGCGCAAAGAACTGCGCGATGACTACCAGAACAATAAACGCCGCGAAAGCGGACAGGATCGATGCGGTGCTCAACTCGATGCAGGCACCGTCTGCGCCAAAGACGATAGCGTACAAGATGCTGACTGTTTCTGTGCAATTATCGAACATGACCGTCTTACCTATTGCTGCATCGTTGCAGCATACCGGTGGCCTATGAAAACGGCAAATGTACGACCTGATTGAGAAAGTGATTTGATGCGCCGAATTCCGCATGACATTTTGTGGAACGCTTCTTAGGGTTTTCTTCGGAATACAGATACGGAGCCTGCCATGCAGTTTGGCCTCACCGATGAACAACAGATGATCGTGGACACTGTGCGGTCGTTTGTCGAGCATGAGATCTACCCCCACGAAGAAACAGTCGAACGTAGTGGTGAGGTGCCAAAAGAGATCGCGGATGAGATCAAGCGCAAGACCCTCGCATTGGGTTTTTATGCCTGCAATTTCCCTGAAGAGGTTGGCGGCGCGGGCCTGTCGCATGTTGATTTTGCGCTGGTCGAGCGTGAACTGGGGCGTGGGTCTATGGCGCTCAACCATTTCTTTGGCCGTCCGCAGAATATCCTGATGGCCTGCAAGGGCGATCAGCGTGAACGCTATTTGCTGCCTGCGGTGCGGGGCGAACGGATGGATGCGCTTGCAATGACAGAACCCGATGCAGGCTCTGACGTGCGGGGCATGAAATGCTCAGCTGTGCGCGATGGCGGTGATTGGGTGCTAAACGGCTCCAAGCATTTCATTTCGGGTGCAGACCATGCGGATTTCTTTATCGTCTTTGTCGCGACGGGCGTGGACGAAACCCCGCGCGGTCCCAAGAAACGGATCACGACTTTTCTTGTCGATCGCGGCACGCCGGGGTTTGAGGTGCGCGACGGCTACGCGTCGGTCAGTCATCGGGGGTACAAGAATTGCATCCTTGATTTCGACAATTGCCGCCTGCCGAATGCGCAGGTTTTGGGTGAGGTGGACGGCGGTTTCGCGGTTATGAATGAATGGCTTTACGCTACTCGGATTACGGTGGCCACAATGTCAGTCGGTCGCGCCCGTCGGTGTTTTGACTATGCGCTGACCTATGCTGCTGAACGCGAACAGTTCGGCCAGCCAATCGGGAAATTTCAAGGGGTCAGCTTTCAGATCGCTGATATGATCACCGAGATTGATGCCGCCGATATGCTGACGCTGGCTGCCGCTTGGCGATTGGACGAAGGTTTGCCTGCCAACCGCGAAATTGCGTCGGCTAAAGTCTATGCCACTGAAATGCTTGCGCGGGTCACGGACGCCACCTTGCAAATCTATGGTGGGATGGGGTTGATGAATGATTTCCCGATTGAGCGGTTCTGGCGTGATGCCCGTGTTGAACGTATTTGGGATGGCACATCGGAAATTCAACGTCACATTATCAGCCGCGAATTGCTGCGTCCTTTGGGGGCCTGATGGACCGGCTGACGCGGCTGTTTAACCCCCGCTCTATCGCCGTGATCGGTGGCGGGGCGTGGGGCAGTGAGGTGATCCGGCAATGTCAGAAAATCGGCTTTGCAGGGGATATCTGGGTGGTGCATCCTACTAAGGATGAGGTGGCGGGGCTCGCATCTTTTCGCACGATAGCGGACCTGCCCGCGCCGCCCGATGCCGTCTTTATCGGCGTGAACAGGCATGCGACGGTCGAGGCGGTTCAATCGCTGGCGGCAATTGGTGCGGGTGGTGCGATCTGCTTTGCGTCGGGTTTCAGCGAAGCCGTGCATGAGGTGGCAGACGGCGCTGACCTTCAAACGGCCCTGCTGGCGGCAGCAGGTGAAATGCCGATCCTTGGGCCGAACTGCTACGGTTTCCTCAATTATCTTGACTGTGTCACATTATGGCCAGACCAGCATGGCGGTCTTCCCACCGACAACGGGGTCGCGATTATTGCGCAGTCGTCCAATGTTGCCATCAACCTTACCATGCAGGCACGGGGGCTGCCGCTTGCCTATGTCGTTACGGTAGGAAATCAGGCCCAGACAGGATTGTCCGAGATCGGCAAGACCTTGTTGCTCAATCCCAAAGTGACCACGTTGGGCCTTTATATTGAAGGCATTGATGATCTGGGGGCGCTGGCCACACTGGCGCAAACAGCCCGCGATCTAGGCAAACCGATCATCGCACTTAAGACCGGACAGTCAGAGCAGGCGCAAAGCGCTGCCATCTCGCATACGGCCTCGCTTGTTGGCAGTGATGCAGGCGCCGCAGCTTTGTTTGAACGATTGGGCATTGGCCGTGTCACATCGCTTTCGGCGTTTCTTGAAACGCTTAAGCTGTTGCATGTGGTGGGGCCCTTGGACGCGCCGCATATCGCGTCAATGTCTTGCTCGGGGGGCGAGGCAAGTCTGATGGCTGACACAGCACACGGCAGCACTGTCGCCTTCCCGCCGCTTAGCCAAGACCAAAGGGCGGTTCTGCGCAAAGCGCTGGGGCCAATCGTGACGCTTTCAAACCCGCTGGATTACCATACGTTCATCTGGGGTGATGAGGACGCAATGATGACCACCTTCGGTGCCATGATGTCGCCCGCAGTGGCGTTGGGCGTTGTGGTTCTTGATTTCCCCCGGCCTGATCGCTGCACGTCTCCGGATTGGGATTTGGTTCTGAACGCCGTGGCCCGGGCGCAGGCGATGACGGGACAACCGATTGCTGTTCTTAGTTCTCTTGTTGAGAATATGCCCGAGGATGTGGCGCGCCAGTTGATCGGACGGGGGATTCTTCCCTTATGCGGCATGAACGAGGCGGTTGAGGCCATCGCGGTTGCCGCGCGGATGGGCAAGGGGGCCAATTGCGATATTCTTATTCCGCCGCATATATCACCCGCTGCGGTGTTGCCCGAGGCAGAGGCAAAGCGTGCGTTAACACAGTTTGGTTTGACAGTGCCGCAATCTCAAACAGTCGCAGAGCTTGCCGATCTGCCTGCTGCGGCAAAGGCGCTGGGCTATCCGCTCGTTCTGAAAGGCGAAGGTGTGGCGCATAAGACCGAAGCCGGTGCGGTTGTTGTTGGCCTCCAGGATGAAGCCGCTTTGATGGCGGCAGCAGTGGCGATGCCTGCGGATAACTTTTTGGTTGAAAAAATGATTGCGGACGCCAGGGTTGAGCTTTTGATCGGTGTCGTCCTTGACCCTGCTCACGGGTATGTCCTGACGCTTGCGGCGGGGGGGACATTGACCGAAATTCTGGGCGATAGCGCCAGCACGATCCTTCCGGTGCAAAGACAAGACATTTTGGACGCTCTGGCGCGTTTGCGCATTGCCCCGTTATTTGATGGTTTCAGGGGCGGGGCACCTGTCAATAAAGACGCCATCGTTGACGCGGTGCTTGCAGTGCAATCCTATGTCATTGCACAGACGCCATTTGAAGTTGAGATCAACCCTTTGATGTGCGGCCCTTTCCGGGCTGTCGCAGCAGATGCCCTTATCACCACAGGAGAACGCCATGACTGACAGCCCGATTAAGACGATCCGAAACGGTCATGTCCTAGAGGTCACGCTGGACAGGCCCAAGGCCAATGCCATTGATCTGGCAACAAGCCGGATCATGGGTGATGTCTTTGCCAGTTTCCGTGACGATCCGGACTTGCGCGTGGCGATCGTGACAGGGGCAGGTGACAAGTTCTTTTGCCCCGGCTGGGATCTGAAGGCCGCAGCAGAGGGCGACGCTGTTGATGGGAACTACGGTGTTGGTGGCTTTGGCGGTCTGCAAGAACTGCCGCGTATGAACAAGCCTGTGATCATGGCGATCAACGGGATTTGCTGTGGCGGCGGATTGGAACTGGCGCTGTCTGGTGACATTCTTTTGGCGGCGGATCACGCGACATTTGCTTTGCCGGAGATCCGGTCCGGCACAGTGGCTGATGCGGCTTCGGTCAAGTTGCCCAAACGCATCCCCTATCATATCGCGATGGAAATGCTGCTGACAGGCCGCTGGGTGGAAGCCGAAGAAGCCGCGCGCTGGGGGATGGTCAACCGCGTTGTACCTGCCGATGCATTAATGGATGAGGCCCGCAAGATGGCGGCGCTGATCGCGTCGGGTCCGCCACTGGTCTACGCCGCATTGAAAGAGATCGTCCGCGAGGCGGAGGACATGAAGTTTCAAGACGCCATGAACCGGATCACACGAAGCCAATTTGCCACAGTTGAGACGCTCTACACCTCAGAAGATCAGCTGGAGGGTGCGCGCGCTTTTGCCGAAAAGCGTGATCCCGTTTGGAAAGGAAAGTAACTTATCTGATTTAAAACAACGCATTAGAAATTTTCTGACGAAATTTATCAGGATAGCTTGCGTAATCCGATCTTTTTTGTCAGGTTCTGCGCAGTCCTAAACCTTCGCAAGGAATCTCTCATGCGTAAACCACTCAAGACCTCACTCATCCTTATGACGGCGGTGTCCTCGCTTGCCACGGCTGTTTATGCCGAAAGCCATTCTGGCGAGGTGAACCTCTATTCCTCCCGTCACTACGATACGGACGAACGCCTGTATTCTGATTTTACCGAACAAACCGGTATCACGGTCAATCGGATCGAGGCGAATGCAGATGAGCTGATCGCACGGATGCAGGCCGAGGGCCTGAATTCGCCTGCCGATATTTTGCTGACAGTCGATACATCACGCCTTGAGCGCGCCAAGCAAGCCGGCATTTTGCAGTCAATTGACAGTGACGTGCTGGAAGCGCGCATTCCAGCCAGCCTGCAAGATGCCGATAACCAATGGTTCGGTTTCAGCCAGCGTGCGCGGATCATCTTTTACGACAAGACCGAGGTCGACAACCCACCGTTGGATTACCTTTCGCTTGCCGAACCAATGTATGAGGGCATGGTGTGTCACCGGTCCTCGACCAATGTTTATTCGCAGACATTGATGTCAGCCGTCATCGAAAACCACGGTGAAGAAGCAGCAAGAGAATGGGCGCAGGGTTTCGTGAACAACTTTGCCCGTGACCCGCAGGGCGGCGACACCGATCAGTTGCGTGGACTGGTCTCTGGCGAATGTGATATTTCGATCTCGAACACCTATTATTTTGCTCGTGCCTTGCGCACTGAAGTAGACGGTCTCGACGCTGAAGCGATGGATAACATCGGCTGGATTTTCCCCGCACAGAATGCGGAAGGGGCACATATGAACCTTTCGGGTGGTGGTGTGGCCGTCAATGCGCCGAACCGTGAGAACGCAATCAAGTTCATGGAATACCTCGCGTCAGATCAGGCGCAGCAGTACTTCAGCGCAGGTAACGACGAATATCCGGCCGTTGCAGGTGTCGGGCTATCACCATCGGTTGCGGCGATGGGTCTGTTCCGTCCCGATGCCGTTGATCTGAGTGCTGTTGCCAAGAACCTGCCGGTCGCACAGCAGATCTTTAACGAGGTTGGTTGGGAATAAGGCCAACACAATCAGGAACGAAGCGGGGTGCCATGCGAATGGCGCCCCTTTTTTGTGCCTGTCAGGCACGCCCCGTACCGATCCGCCGGCACAGCAGAATGACCGGGATCAGCCCGATTGCGGCAATCACAAGACTGGGTACAGCCGCACCTTCAAGCCGCTCGTCCGAAGCCAAGCGGTAGGCTTGCACCGCCAATGTGTCATAGTTGAAAGGCCGCATGATCAATGTTGCGGGCAGTTCTTTCATCACGTCAACAAATACGATCAACCCTGCGGTCAGCAGGCTGGTCCGCAATAAGGGTATGTGAATACGCCGCACCATGCCGGGCATGTCCTGGCCCAATGTCCGTGCTGCTGAATCCATATTCGGCGCGACGGACGCAATGCCCCCTTCATAAGCGCCAATCGCCGCCGCCAAAAAGCGGATCAGATAGGCCGAGATCAAAAGCCAGATTGATCCGGTGAACAACAGGCCGGTTGAAACATCGAACGTCGCCCGCATCCACGCATCAAGCGCGTTGTCGAAGGCGGCAAAAGGCACCAAAAGACCCACAGCAATCACGCCACCCGGCACCGCATAGCCGATCCGCGCCAGATAGAGCGATGTCCCGGTCAGCCTGCTGGTACTGACCCTGTGGAG
The DNA here is from genome assembly GCA_023263855.1 of Yoonia sp. Lineage (GTDB taxonomy): Bacteria > Pseudomonadota > Alphaproteobacteria > Rhodobacterales > Rhodobacteraceae > Yoonia. The sequence goes on from JALQUF010000059.1 coordinate 6,519, forward strand.
CGTGCCGAGGATGAGGGCCGCAAGCACAGTTAAAACGGCGGCGATACTTGCAAGTGTTAGCGAGTTGCGGATGAAACCCAGATAACGGGGGCTGAAAAGATCCTGCTGTGATCCCAGCGCCATCACGCTGAGCGTAATAACAGGCAGAACAACACCCAACAAAACAGGCGTCAGACAAAACAGCATGGCCGCTGTCTTTTGCCCTTTGGTCAGGGTCAGTCTTTGCAATGGCGCATTGCGCCGTCCGCTGGTGTATTTGGCGTTGCCCCGGCTGTAGCGCTCCAACATCACCAAGAGTAGTGCAAAGGTCAAAAGCCCAAGCGCCAGTTGCGCTGCTGCTGCGCGGTCGGCCAGCGTGAACCAGCTTGTATAGATCCCCACTGCGAAGGTCTGCACACCGAAATAAGCCACAGTGCCGAAATCGGCGATTGTTTCCATCGCGACCAGCATAACACCCGAGGCAATCGCAGGCCGCGCCATGGGAAGCGACACATGCATGAATGCTGAAAAAGGCGACCGCCCCAGAACACGTGCCGCCAGAAATGTGCTGGCCCCTTGGGCTGTAAATGCCGCCCGTGCGAGCAGATAGACATAAGGATAAAACACCAGCGTCAGCATTAGCGCGGCACCGCCCAGTGATCTGATCTCGGGGAACCAATAATCGCGCGGCCCCCAACCGGTCAGATCGCGCAGCAGGGTTTGCACGATGCCGGGGTGATCCAGCACATGCGTATAACCATAGGCCAAAACATAGGCCGGAAAGGCCAGCGGCAACGCCAGCGCGATCTCCATCCAGCGCCGCCCGGGGAAATCTGTCATCGTGACCAGCCACGCCGCACCAGCCCCGATTACCGCAGTACCAGCCATCACCAGCGTGACAAGGATCAGTGTCGTGGCCGTGTAGCGCCCAAGGACCGTATCGGCGAGATGGCTCAAGGTATCGAATGATCCCGACAAGGCCGCTGCCAGCACGCCCAGATAAGGGACAACACAAACGATCATCACAAAGACAGCAACGGCTTTGAAACCCGTCGTCATTATGGATCTGTGCGGCTTTTTATCTGAGAGCTGTTGTTCCATAGCGTGCACCTAATCTAAAGCGGGGGAAGGGGGCAAGCGGTAGGCCTGCCTCAATGGTCACAGAATGATCTTGCCGCCTGTCATTCTGCCCGACCGCGTCCTTGGGTCGCAGAAAAAACGCAGATGTGTGTGGTCAATACCTGGTCAAAGTGTTTCTATGGCCGCGAATTTTGACTTTGCCTGACGGAATGGACGACACATGCGTAACTTGTTGGCTGCAGCCCTTATTTTCTTGCTCCCTGTTGGGGCGGTCGCGCAGACATTGTCCGATGATGACATCAAGGCGCTGGCGCTTGAGGCGATCCGCGAAAATCCTCAGATCATCATGGAAGCCATTGCGATTCTCGAAGGGCAACGCGATGAGGCACAGGCGGCTGCGCAGGCGGAATTCCTGATTGGTCAACGCTCACTGCTTGAAAACGATCCCAACGCGCCCTCTGTCGGCAATCCCGAGGGTGATGCGGTTGTTGTCGAGTTCTTCGATTACAATTGCCCCTATTGCAAACGCGCTGCGGCTGATGTGAAGGCGCTCTTGGCCGCTGACAGCAATGTGCGGGTCGTGTACCGCGAATGGCCTATTCTTGGCGAAGGCTCGGTTTTTGCAACCCGCGCTGCTTTGGCTGCGCGCGCGCAGGACAAGTACGATGAAATGCACGAAGGTCTGATGGAAATGCGCGGCCGGGCTGAGGAAGCTTCGGTTCTGGCATTGGCCCGGTCTGTGGGCTTGGACGTTGATCAATTGGTTGCCGATATGCAAAGCGACGCGGTCAACAATCACATCGCGACATCCGAACAGCTTGCCCAAAGCCTCGGGTTTACGGGCACGCCCTCATTTGTGATTGGTGACGCCTTGGTGCCGGGCGCTGTGCCGTTGGCTGAATTGCAAGGCTACATTGCAGAAGCCCGCAGTCGCGAATAATCAGATGTGCCCTTGACCTTCCAGTCAGTGGAAGGCCTATGTGAGGCGTGTACCAAAGGTTGCACGCATATGACACAGACTTCGCTTACGTTTCAAATCACCAAATTATCCTGCGGGTCTTGCGTCGCGCGGGCGGAAAAAGCCCTGCAATCGGTCGATGGGGTGGCGGACGTTGCTGTGAATCTGGCGTCCGAGACGGCAACTGTTGTATATGAGAACCCCGCAGCGCCTGCCCAAATCGTAGATGCCCTGTCTGTTGCTGGTTATCCTGCTGCAATAGATCAGATCATGCTCGATATTGAGGGCATGAACTGCGGATCTTGTGTGGGGCGGGTGGAAAAGGCGTTGCGGGCCGTACCATCAGTGACCGATGTTTCGGTCAACCTCGCGGCAGAAACGGTGCTGGTGAAATACCTTGCAGGCGCAATACCCCCGCAAAGGCTTGCGACGGTCGCAACCGAAGCGGGTTATCCTGCGCATTTGCGCGGGACATCTGAAGCGAAGGTAGACACCAAAGGTGCCCATCTGTCTGCCTTGCGCCGCCAATTGACGATTGCGGCGGTTTTGACGGTACCCGTCTTTGTGGTGGAAATGGGCAGCCATTTTGTGCCGGGTGTGCACGACTGGGTCCATCAGACCATCGGTATGCAAAACAGTTGGGTGTTCCAATTCATCGTCGTGACCCTTGTGTTGGCGTGGCCGGGACGTTTCTTTTTTACCCAAGGGCTACCTGCCTTGTTCAAAGGTGCGCCCGACATGAACGCCCTTGTCGCGGTGGGCACTGGTGCGGCTTGGGGGTTTTCAACGATTGCAACCTTTCTGCCCGCAGTGCTGCCCAGCGGGACCCGTGCTGTGTACTTTGAGGCTGCTGCGGTCATCGTCACATTGATCTTGCTGGGGCGCTTTCTTGAGGCCCGCGCAAAAGGCAAGACAGGCGAAGCGATCCGCAGGTTGGTCGGTTTGCAACCGCAGACCGCAAGCCTGATGCGCGATGGCCAAGCGATTGAGGTGCCGATTGCCGAGATCGTGGTGGAGGACGTTCTGCGCGTGCGTCCAGGTGAAAAGATTGCAGTGGACGGTGTGCTGCTTGATGGCACTTCATATGTTGACGAAAGCATGATTACGGGTGAACCGCTGCCGGTTGAAAAATCTGTCGGTGATCTGGTCACAGGCGGCACGGTGAACGGCACTGGGTCATTCACATTCCGCGTAACGCAAGTAGGGGCGGATACCATGCTTGCCCAGATTATCCGCATGGTGGAAGAGGCGCAGGGCGCGAAATTGCCTATTCAGGACCTTGTCAATAAGATCACGCTTTGGTTCGTGCCTGCGGTGCTGCTTCTTGCAGTGCTGACGATTGTGGCCTGGCTGGCCTTTGGCCCCGATCCGGCCCTCAGCTTTGCCTTGGTGGCGGGCGTGTCTGTTCTGATCGTTGCCTGTCCATGTGCGATGGGTCTGGCGACGCCGACATCGATCATGGTGGGCACTGGGCGCGCCGCCGACCTTGGCGTGCTGTTTCGCAAAGGCGATGCGTTGCAGGCGTTGCAATCTGTCCAGATCGTGGCGTTCGACAAGACCGGCACGCTGACCGAGGGGCGGCCGGAGGTGACGGCTGTATCGTTGGCCCCCGGTTTGGACGAAGCCCAGATTTTTGGGTTGGTTGCAAGTGTTGAAGCCCTGTCCGAACACCCCATCGCCGCGGCGATTGTACGCAAGGCCCAGTCAGATGGTTATGCCGTGCAAGTCGCTGATGATTTTCGCGCAGAGGCCGGTTTTGGTGTCAGTGGCCTTGTTTCTGGCCGCCGCGTTCTGGTTGGCGCAGATCGGCTGATGCGGCGTGAAGGCATCTCGATAGAGGCCTTTGCCACAAAGGCCTCGCAGATTGCCGCCGCGGGGCAAACACCTTTCTATGCGGCAATTGATGGCGAACTTGTCGGGCTGATTGGCATTTCAGACCCTCTCAAAACACAAACGCCGGGTGCCATCAAAGCGCTGCAGGACATGGGCTTGCGCATTGCATTGATCACAGGGGACAATGAAAAGACCGCCCAAGCGATCGCCGCAGAGCTTGGCATTGACACGGTCATTGCCGAGGTCCTGCCAGACGGCAAGGTTGCCGCCCTGCAAGACCTGTCCAAGGCGGGCGCAAAGACGGCTTTTGTTGGTGACGGGATCAATGATGCGCCGGCTTTGGCGGCGGCTGATGTGGGCATTGCAATTGGCACCGGCACAGATGTGGCGATTGAGAGCGCCGATGTGGTGTTGATGTCCGGCGATATTAACGGTGTCTGCAATGCCTTTGACGTCAGCCAGCGGACCATGCGCAACATCAAACAGAACCTGTTCTGGGCGTTTGCTTACAACACTGCTTTGATTCCTGTAGCGGCTGGGGCGCTCTATCTGTTTGGTGGTCCGCTTTTGTCGCCGATGCTGGCGGCGGGCGCGATGGCGCTGTCGAGCGTATTCGTTCTGACCAATGCGTTGCGTCTGCGCTGGGTCGCGCCCAAGCGTGATGCAGCGCATGATAACAACAAAGCAGTCTATCAAGAGGCCACTGTATGAATATCGGTCAAGCGGCGGCACAGGCAGGCCTGCCTGCAAAAACCATCCGGTACTACGAAGATATCGGTTTGGTGAAACCGCGCCGTGACGCCAATGGCTATCGCGCGTTTGCAGAAACGGACATCCACAAACTGACCTTTCTGGCGCGCGCGCGGGCTTTGGGCTTTTCTATCGAAGACTGTCGTGACCTGCTTGCCTTATGGGAAGACACCGACCGTGCCAGCAGTGATGTGCGCCAGATTGCAAAAGAACATCTGCAGCGGATCGAGACGAAGATTGCTGATTTGCAAGACATGCGCGATACACTTAAGGACTTGGTACGGGATTGTGCCGGGGATGATCGGCCCGACTGCCCTATCCTCAACAGACTGGGGGATCAGGCGCTGACCTAGTTTGCGCCCCGCCAACGAAAAACCCCCGCCTGATTAAACAGCCGGGGGTTTCTTGATCGTAACGTCTTAGGGTCGCTTAGAGCAGACCTTCACGCTGGAGCTTCTTACGCGCCAGCTTACGCTGACGACGGATCGCTTCCGCTTTCTCGCGCGCTTTACGGACGGACGGCTTTTCGAAATGTTGCTTAAGCTTCATTTCACGAAATACGCCTTCACGCTGAAGCTTTTTCTTCAGAGCACGCAACGCCTGATCGACGTTGTTATCACGAACACTAACCTGCATGTGGTTTACACCACCTTTCTAAGTTGGATTTGCAAAAATTGCAGGAACTGGGCAGATAGCAAAGGCGGGCTAGTTTGTCTAGTGTGCACAGACTGCAGGAGATACCCATGACAGACGCGACCGTTGACCCGATCTTGAACCAACTTTTGGATGCTGCTTTGCCGCATGTGGCCTTTGATGGCTGGTCGTCTGCAACCTTTGACGCTGCCGTTGCCGACATTGGCCTTGATCCGGCCGGTGCCAAGGCGATTTGCCCGCGCGGCGCTGTTGATTTGGCCGTTGCCTATCACCAGCGCGGTGATGCTGCGATGGTCGCAGCCCTTGCGCAGGCGGACCTCAGCGACATGCGCTTTCGCGACAAGGTGGCCCATGCGATTCGCCTGCGCCTGCAGGTGATAGACGACAAAGAGGCCGTGCGCCGCGGCACGACTCTGTTCGCGCTGCCGCATATGGCGGCCGATGGGGCCAAGCTGATCTGGGGCACCGCAGATGCTATATGGACGGCGCTGGGCGATACGTCGCGCGATGTGAACTGGTACACCAAGCGTATGACCCTTTCAGGCGTCTATAGCGCGGTTGTGCTTTTTTGGCTGGGCGATGACAGCCTTGATCAACAAGCCACCGATGCCTTCATTGACCGCCGTATCGACAACGTCATGCAGTTTGAGAAACTCAAGGCGCAAGCAAAGTCAAACCCGCTGCTCAAACCGTTGACTGGCCCGTTAGAGCGGATGCTGGCAGCGGTCAAAGCGCCCGGAGCGTCGGATGAACCGAATCTGCCCGGCGTTTGGCGCGATCCGCAGTAAGGACACTATTCATGAAAGCTGTAGAGATTTCCCAACCCGGCGGGCCCGAGGTGCTGACCGTGACAGATCGGCCCATGCCGACGCCTGACTATGATCAGGTGGTTATTAAAGTGGCCTATGCGGGCGTTAACCGACCCGATGCGTTGCAACGTGCCGGGCTTTACAATCCACCCAAAGGGGCCAGCGATCTGCCCGGTCTGGAAGCATCCGGTGAAGTCATCGCCTGCGGTGCAGGTGTTTCGGCACTCAAGCCCGGCGATCAGGTCTGCGCATTACTGCCCGGGGGTGGATACGCCGAATATGTCGCAACGCCAGCCGCGCATTGCCTGCCTGTGCCCGGTGGGCTGACCATGCAACAAGCGGCGTGCCTGCCGGAAACGTTTTTTACCGTCTGGTCCAATGTCTTCATGCGTGGCGGTTTGCAAGCCGGGCAGCGGTTTCTGGTGCATGGCGGCAGTTCGGGGATCGGCACGACGGCCATACAGTTGGCCAAGGCCTTTGGTACGCGGGTTTTTGCAACAGCCGGGTCCGCGCAGAAATGTGATGCCTGTGTTGCGTTGGGGGCAGAGGCTGCATTCAACTATCGTGACGCTGATTTCGTTGAGGAAATGCGCGCACTGGGTGGGGCGGACCTGATACTTGATATGGTTGGCGGGTCGTACATACAGCGCAATCTTAAGGCGCTGGCGGATGATGGGACCCTTGTTCAGATCGCATTTCTGCAGGGTCCAAAGGTAGAGCTGAACCTTGTGCAGTTGATGACGCGGCGCTTGACTATGACAGGATCAACCCTGCGTCCGCAGTCCGATCTGGCAAAGACGCGCATCGCCGATGCGCTCCGTCAGCATGTCTGGCCTTTAATCATGGCAGGGAAAGTCGCGCCGGTGATGGATCAGGAATTTGCCCTTGAAGATGCCGCCGCTGCCCACGTGCGTATGGAAAGCAGCGCGCATATTGGTAAGATCGTCTTGAAGGTCGGCTAGACAGCGTCAGGGCTTGAAGGGCGCCATGCCAGCGCGTGCCAGTTCATCCGCCTTTTCATTTTCAGGGTGTCCGGCGTGGCCCTTCACCCATTCCCATGTCACGTCATGCCGCGCTGTTGCGGCGTCCAGTCGTTTCCATAGGTCTGCGTTCTTGACGGGCTTTTTGGCAGCCGTTTTCCAGCCACGCGCCTTCCAGCCATGAATCCATTTGGTGATGCCGTCTTTGACATAGACGCTGTCCGTGACAATCGTCAGCTGCGTTGGCCTGTCCAACGTCTCCAAGGCCGTGATGGCGGCCAGCAACTCCATGCGGTTGTTGGTTGTTTCGGCTTCGCCGCCGCTCAGTTCGCGCTCTTTCAGCACGGCGTCGCCCTCGCGTGCAACAAGCAGCGCGCCCCAACCGCCGGGGCCCGGATTGCCCGAGCAGGCACCGTCTGTGTAAGCAAAAAGTTGAGGCATATTCAGGGCTTCTTTCCGCGCATGATCACGAATGGGTCGATGGTTCCGGCCAGACCCATCTCGGCACCTTCCCGGACGTAGGTGACATCATAACCCGCAGCTGTGAGCAAGCCTCTAAGTTCCTCAACGGTGACGTAGGTATAAAGGCGGTCAATCTTGTCGCGTGCGACACCCGTTCCAGTCTTCATGCCGATATGCAGAATGCCACCGGGTTTGGTTGCCTTAAAGAGCGCCCCGATATGGTCGGGCAGGGCTTCGCTTTTGGCGTGCAAGAGGCTGAAGTTGGCCCAGACGCCATCGTAGACCGCGTCGCCGTCAATATCTTCAAACCGACCAAGCCGTGCATTGAGGCTATATTTTTCTTTCGCAACTGCAATCATGCCTTCTGAGGCATCGACAGGATCAGGCACCAGCCCCGCTGCGCGCATATGGGCCGAGGCCGTTCCCGGCCCGCAGCCCAGATCAAGCACGTGACCACTTGCGGGAAGCAAATCAATGAAGCTTTGCAGCGTTGCGTCCGGCTTTTCACTGCCGGTCAAATTCGCATAGTCGGCAGCTTTCGCATCATAGGTGGCAATCGTGCGCGCGTCGGCCATCAGAACACCAGGGGCAGAAAGGTGATGACCACGATTGCCGTCAGAAGTCCGCGCAAATACATCCACCACGGTGGCGCAAGCCCAAGCCGCCAGAAATGCCAATCCAGCAACAGCAGGCCAAGAAACCCGACGATCAGGTTCATTGCCGCTGTGGTCGGTCCGCCGCCAGTCATGAAAAACGCCCAAAGGGCGGGGATCACGGACAAGACATAACTGGCCGTTGCCGTCTGTCCGGTCGCCTTGGTGGCAAACCCCCAAAGAACGCCGGACATGAAAGACAAGATGACTGCGCCGTAAAAAAGCTGCACGTAAGGGCCGATAAACCGGCCGCCGAGGTTCATTTGCCCCCAGGCTGCCAATTCGGGCCGCAGCACCGTGACCGCCCCCCAAAGAAACGGAAGCAGACCAGCAAGACCAAGGATCAGAGCAGAACGCGGGATTGTATTCATAGCGTGCTGGCGTCCTCAGGCAGATTCTCTAAGAACGCGGGGCACTTTGAATTCGACGTTCTCTTCGGCGGTGACGACCATTTCAATAGTGGCGTCATAGCGGTCCTTGAAGGCGTCAATCACTTCGGCAATCAGTACCTCTGGGGCCGAGGCCCCGGCTGTAATCCCCATGGATGTGATCCCGTCCAATGCGCGCCAGTCAATATCGGTCGCGCGCTGGACCAGTTGCGCGTAGTTGCAGCCCGCGCGGGCGCCAACCTCGACCAGCCGTTTGGAATTGGAAGAATTCGGTGCACCGACAACCAGCATGGCATCGCACTTGGGCGCCATTGCTTTCACGGCTTCCTGGCGGTTCGTGGTAGCGTAGCAGATGTCTTCTTTGTGGGGGCCAACAATCGCAGGAAAGCGATCGTAAAGCGCTGCGACAATATCTGCGGTGTCATCGACTGACAAAGTGGTCTGCGTGACGAAAGCCAGCTTATCAGGGTCGCGGACTGCGACGGTCGCCACATCAGCGACCGTTTCGACCAGCAGCACTTCGCCTTCTGGCAGTTGCCCCATCGTTCCCACGGTTTCGGGGTGGCCCTTATGGCCGATCATAATCATTTGCAGGCCGTTGTCGGCGTGGCGCTGGGCCTCGATATGCACTTTGCTGACCAGCGGGCAGGTGGCATCCACATAGACCATTTCACGCTTGGCAGCGGCGGCAGGGACCGATTTCGGGACACCGTGGGCTGAAAAGATCACGGGGCGGTCGTCGGGGCATTCGTCGAGCTCTTCCACGAAGACGGCACCCTGCGCGCGCAGGGAATCGACAACGAATTTGTTATGCACGATTTCGTGACGCACATAGACGGGGGACCCCCATTTCTCCAAAGCCATTTCAACGATCTTGATCGCACGATCAACGCCCGCGCAGAATCCACGCGGGGCGGCCAGGTAAAGCGTCAGGGGTGGTTTGGTCATCTTATGCTCCGGTTTGCGTACCAGAGGTAAGGGTTTGACGCAGGCAGGTCCAGCGTCAGTTGCTGCGACGGATTGAGGCGCAGCAACGTGCGCCTCAATGCAGCCTTGTTTCAGACGTCTTGCGTGACTTCTTCACGATCGACTTCTGGGCGTGGTTCACGGGCAGGGCGGCCAATGACATCGCGCAGCTCGTCCAGTTCAATGAAGTTGTCGGCCTGACGGCGCAGTTCATCTGCGATCATCGGAGGCTGGCTGCGAATCGTTGAAACGACAGAGACACGCACGCCTTTGCGTTGCAGTGCTTCGACCAGTGGGCGAAAATCGCCGTCACCCGAGAATAGCACAACATGGTCGACGTGCGGGGCCAGTTCCATGGCGTCGACGGTCAGCTCGATGTCCATGTTGCCCTTCACTTTGCGGCGGCCCATGCTGTCGGTGTATTCTTTGGCGGGCTTTGTCACCATGGTGAAGCCGTTATAGTTCAGCCAATCCACAAGCGGGCGGATGGGCGAATACTCGTCATTTTCAAGCAGGGCGGTGTAGTAGAATGCCCGCAACATTTTTCCACGACGCATGAATTCTTGTCGCAGCAGTTTGTAATCGAGGTCAAAGCCGAGCGATTTGGCTGCGGCATATAAATTTGAACCATCGATGAAGAGCGCCAAGCGCTCGTCTCGATAAAACATGGGGTCGTCCTTCCAAAATCAAACTTGCGCTGTTGTTTTCCGTGAGTGTGCATAAAATTGCGCAAGGATTTCATTAATGTAATGTATCAATTTTGAGACACAAGGTATCCGATATGAGCAAAATGGGCCAAATTGCGCTGATTGCCCTTGGCAGCAACGAAAATTCTGTTTGGGGTGACGCTGCGGAGACTGTACAAAAGGCTATGCTTTCGGTGGCCGCAGTGGCGGATGCACCGGCGAAATTGGGTGGATTATTTGCAACGCCCGCCTTTCCGGCAGGGGCAGGGCCTGACTTTGTGAATGCCGGTATGGCTATTGCGACGACACGCCCCGCTGCCGATCTTCTGGCTGCATTACACGCGATTGAGGCGGACGCCGGTCGGCATCGTACCCGCCGATGGGGGCAGCGGACGCTTGATCTTGATCTGATTGCCGTTGGTGATTGCGTGCTGCCGGATCGGCAGACGCACCAGGAATGGCGGAATCTGCCCTTGGACGTGCAACAACGCGATGCGCCTGATGAATTGATTCTGCCCCATCCGCGTCTTCAAGACCGGGCCTTTGTGCTTGTGCCGCTGTTGGATGTTGCACCCGATTGGCGCCACCCGCTTCTGGGCAAGACGATTGCGCAAATGTGTGCAGCTTTGCCTGATGCAATGCGCGCCGAAGTGACCCGTTTGAGCGATCCCCAAGCATCTTAGAAAACTACGGGCACGCCGGTGTCAGCCCCTTGTCAATCTGGTGCGAAGCCTCTAAATAGGCGACTTCCAAAGTCCCTTATGACCTGACTGGAGTACGCCCATGGCCCGCGTCACCGTTGAAGATTGCGTCGATAAAGTCCCTAACCGGTTCGAACTTGTGATGCTTGCGGCACATCGTGCCCGTGAAATTTCCGCTGGTGCGCCGATCACCGTCAACCGCGACAACGACAAAAACCCTGTCGTGTCCTTGCGTGAAATTGCGGAAGAGACACAGCAGGCAGCTGACTTGCGCGAGCGGATGATCGAAGCGAACCAGACCCAGATCGAAGTGGACGAGCCGGAAGAGGACAGCATGTCCTTGCTGATGGGCGCCGAGACTGACAAGCCTGCCGAAGATGACATGTCAGAAGAGAAATTGCTGCGCGCATTGATGGATGCGCAAGGGCAGCGCTAAGGCCGCCTTACCGGCCTTGCATGGATAGGCGCGGGACCAGATGACAACTGCTGATGATCTGATTGCTCTGGTCCGCACCTACAACCCCAATTCCAACCAAGACCTGCTGCGCGATGCCTTTGTCTTTGGTGCTGAAATGCACGAAGGCCAGTTTCGCCATTCGGGCGAGCCGTATTTCACCCACCCTGTCGCTGTTGCCGGTATTCTGGCAGAGCAACAGATGGATGACGCGACACTTGTCACTGCGCTGCTGCATGACACGATCGAGGACACCAAAGCGTCGTTTGCGGATGTCGAAAAACGGTTCGGCCGCGAGATTGCTGAACTGGTCGATGGCGTTACCAAGCTGACCAACC
>JALQUF010000005.1 GCA_023263855.1 Yoonia sp.
GATCACATCCACATTCGAGACGCTCTCCCTCCCTAGAACCGGCCGAAACCGCTTGAGACCGATCTTCACTGTCTCCACCACAGCCTGTGCGTAGAGGACCGGCGGATCACCTTCCTGGACGGGGAACTTCTGATTGACCATGACCACCCGATCAAGGTGCGACCCGGCACGCAGCCGATCGAGCAGGCCTTGCAAATAGCCGTCGGTCAGGTTCACCGCGTGGATCTCGTTGGCGTTCGCCTCGAGGAGGTCGCTAAACGCCTTGTCCAGACGGCCAGCCTCGCTCGCCAGCACGAACACAGCGCCGAGATGGAACGGCGCGGTCCCAGCCGTCCCATATTCATCGATGAAGCACAGGACCTTCTTGTTGAGGCGAACAGCCACTTAGGCCTCTTCTGAAGCGGCAGTAGCGACTGGCTTGCCCCGCCGGCGCAGACCTGGCCGAGCCGCTGCATCGCGCTTCGCCCGCGCATCCTCGGCCGCCTCCCGGAAGTCGGGTTCGATCTCGGCCAGCTTGTCGACCAATGATTGAATCACAAAGTGCACGCCTGATCCCGATCGGGACGCGCCAAAATCAACTGATTGCGCGGCATCTAAAGAACACCAAACCGATCCTGTCGACTGGCGCTGCTTATAGCGCGCGCCAGCCGATGTCAGAGCGGTAAAATCCGTCTTCCCAATCAATGACCTGCGCCATTGCATAGGCTTTTTCATGGGCTTCTGCCAGGTCGTTGCCGCGCGCAGTCACGTTCAGGACACGCCCGCCGGATGCTGTGATTTGTCCGTCACGCAGCGTGGTGCCCGCGTGGAAAACCATATGAAAGCTGTCCTCTGGCTGGCTCTCAAGCCCTTTGATCACGGTGCCTTTGGCATAACTGCCCGGATAGCCTTTCGCCGCCATTACGATGGTCAGGGCATGATCATCTGCCCAATTGGCCTGCACCTCATCCAGACGTTCTTCGGCGCAGGCCTGCAGCAGATCAAGGATTTGCCCGCCCAGACGCATCATCAGGCATTGGCATTCGGGGTCGCCGAAGCGGACGTTGTATTCCACCAGGCGCGGTTGCCCGTTCTGGATCATCAGCCCGCAGAACAGTACGCCCTGAAACGGCGTGCCGCGTTTGCGCATCTCGTGCATTGTGGGGCGGATGATTTCGTCCATCGCCTTTTGGGTAATCGCGTCGGTCATTACCGGGGCTGGCGAATAGGCGCCCATGCCGCCGGTGTTTGGCCCGGTGTCGCCGTCATAGGCGCGTTTGTGATCTTGTGCGGTGCCCACGGGCAGAATGGTCTTGCCGTCGCACAGCACAAAGAATGACGCCTCTTCGCCGTCCATGAATTCTTCGATCACCACCTCTGCGCCGGCATCGCCAAAACTGCCGTCGAACATGTCATCAATGGCGGCCAGTGCCTCGTCTTCGGTCATCGCGACGATCACACCTTTGCCAGCGGCCAGCCCGTCAGCCTTTACGACGATGGGCGCACCTTGCGCGCGGATATAGGCGCGGGCGGCGTCTGCATCGGTGAAATGGGCGTAGGCTGCGGTGGGGGCGTTTGCTGCGTCGCAGATGGCTTTGGTAAATGATTTGGATGCTTCCAGCTGGGCGGCCTCTTGGCTGGGGCCAAAGACCAGCAGGCCCGCGCCACGCAACCGATCTGCGACACCGGCTGCAAGCGGAGCCTCCGGACCGATGATCACAAAATCAATCGCGTTTTCCTCGGCAAAGGTGGCAACGGCGCCGCCGTCAAGGATGTTGATATCCGCACATTCCGCAATGGCTGCAATGCCCGCGTTCCCGGGGGCCACAATCAGACGATCGCATTTCGGGTTCTGTTTGACGGCCCACGCAAGGCTATGTTCACGCCCGCCGCTGCCCAAGATGAGAATGTTCATAGTCGCCCCTGTCCTTGCTGATCTGGCCCGGTTCTAAGGTGGTCGCTGCGCAACCACAAGTGTCAGGCAATGCGCAGGTTTTGCGCACAGAGCGCTTGGCCAATGGCCCCCCGCAGACTACTGTTCCGACATGGGCCGCAGGACATAAGCGAACAGTATCAATGAACCCGATCAAAAAGGACCGGCAGTTATGGCATCGCCTTGAAGGCTATAGCTTTCATGAGCGTCCCCTGAAGCGTTCATTGGTTGATCGGCTAGAGGAAGAAACCGGGCATTCGATCGATGTCTGTTATATCCTCGTCGAAGAATACAGGCGCTTCATGTACCTTGTCGGCAGCACCGGCGAGACACTTGCCCCGTCGCCCATCGTTAATGTCGTCTGGCAGATGCATGCCGAAGATACTAAAGCCTATTTCGAAGACTTCTGCCCCCGGGTCATCGGCCGCACAATCTATCATCCCGGAGATTTGCCGTCCTTTCAGGATGATCCGGCCTATTTACGCACATTGGATTACTACGCAGAAGAATTTGGTCGTCCACAAGTGCAGTTCTGGCCGGATCCGGATCTGGCAACCGTGCGCATGTCGCGCATCTTGTTCTGGATCAGCGGTGTCCTTGCGATCATTCTGTCGTTGGTGTTCAGTTCGCTTTTATTTGCGGGATTTGGCGCGTTGCTTTTCTTTGTGACGTTGTTTTTGAGGTGGAAGTTTTCGTCCCTTCCGTTACGTGCCCACCGGAAAGGGGAAATGACGTGAACGATCTATTTGATGACGGCCCGGCGGACAACACGCCGGAATTCTCGGTGTCCGAGATTTCGGGCGCTGTGAAAAAGGCAATCGAGGGTGGCTTTTCACACGTGCGCGTCAGGGGCGAAATCGGACGCGTATCACTGCCCAGATCCGGCCATATCTATATGGATCTGAAAGATGAACGCTCTGTTCTTGCAGGCGTGATCTGGAAAGGCCGCGCTCAAGGGCTTGCCCATCGGCCCGAAGAAGGCATGGAAGTGATTGCAACCGGTAAGCTGACGACCTTTCCGGGGCAGTCGAAGTATCAGATGGTGATCGAAGATATCGTACCAGCGGGTGCTGGCGCTTTGATGGCGATGCTGGAAAAGCGCAAGGCGGCTTTGGCCGCCGAGGGGCTGTTTGCGCCTGAGCGTAAGAAACCGTTGCCCTATCTGCCCGAGATTATTGGCGTTGTGACATCGCCTTCGGGGGCTGTCATTCGTGATATTCTGCACCGGTTGCGGGATCGGTTCCCGCGCAAGGTGCTGGTCTGGCCTGTCGCTGTGCAAGGCGCCAGATGTGCACCCGAAGTGGCTGCGGCGATTGAAGGTTTCAACAGGCTGACACCGGGCGGGGCATTGCCGCGCCCCGATTTGTTGATTGTGGCACGCGGTGGCGGTTCGCTTGAGGATCTTTGGGGCTTTAATGAAGAGATCGTTGCGCGTGCCGCCGCGGCATCTGCGATCCCGCTGATCTCGGCTGTCGGGCATGAGACAGATACGACATTGATTGATTTTGTATCGGATATGCGCGCGCCGACACCAACGGCAGCGGCTGAACTGGCTGTCCCTGTGCGGATCGAATTACTGGCGTGGGCCGATCAGCAAGGCGCACGTCTGAGCCGGGCTTTGACCACAGGTTTGACCCAAAGGCAGCAACGTGTCCGCGATTTGGGGCGAGCCTTGCCGCAAGTGGATACCTTGGTTGAGGGGCCACGGCAGCGGTTGGATTATCTGGGCGAGCGGTTGCCTGCCGCGCTGAAAGGGGCGGCCGCCAAGAAGCGTTTGCAAATGAGCGAAGCTGCCTTGCGTCCGGGCATCCTGTCGCGCCGTCTGGCCGAGGATCGGCGGCGCCTTGATGGGTTGGCTGCACGGCTTGGTCCGGCGCTTGTCCGCCAGACCCGTGACGGGCGCATCGCGCTGGAGCAAACAAGCCGTGGTTTGCGCGGGCAGGTGTTGCATGATCGTGTGACGCGCCAATCGGAACGGTTGGATACAGTCCTGCGTCGCTTGTCAGACCGTGCGTCACGCCAGCAATCCGAGCGGCAGGCGCGGCTGGATGCGCTTGATCGTCTGCGCGAAACATTGGGCTATGTCGAAACGCTCAAGCGCGGCTATGCCGTTGTGCGGGGTGACGGGGCTGTTGTGACCACCAAAGGCGCCGCCGGAAAAGCCAAAGCGCTGGAAATTGAATTTGCAGACGGTCGGTTGGATGTGTCCAAGGGTGTTTGACCGCAACCAGGTTGATGCTGCCTCAGGACGATAAATCGTTGCAGATCAACAGGTCTTCACGGTCTGGGATTTCGTAAATGACTGTCGTGTTGGGCCGGGTGGTAAAGACGCCGCGCAAACCACCCGGCTCATCGTAGATCGTCCAGCATTTGTGTTCGGGGTCGTGTTCATAGCGAAAACAGATATCGCCTTTGCTTTCAAACCAGACACCATACTGGCAGATCCCGTCAAAGGTAGACCACATGACACGGCGTCCGGGCAGATAGCGTTCAATGCCATAGCTGGGGTTGAGGTCGGTGCGGAAAGTGATCGTGCGTCCGGTGACATAAGCGTCAAACTCGGCCCCTGTCATGCTGTCTTGGGCCGTGGCAGGGTTGGCGAGTGTGAGGACGAGAAGCAGGCTACGCATTGCGCCACCTGTCGACGCGCGGATCCATGATGCGCCGCCACAGCGGTGGGACCAATGCGATACTGGCCATCAAGGGCAGGGGGCGTGGTAGCATAGGGGCGTCGTCAGGCAGCGTTAACGCGGGATAGTGCCGCCCGGGGTGGGCGTGATGATCAGAATGGCGCGTGGCGTTCAGCATCAGGGCAGATGAAAACCAATGCGGGCTGTTCCAGCTGTGTCGGGCCGCGACAGGCTCGGGCTTGCCATCAGCGCGGCTGGCGCGCAACAGGCCATAGTGTTGCACATAGTCTGACATCAGCAGTTGCGATTGCGCATAGGCGCAAAGGGCTGTGTAAGCCAGCAGGGTTTGCCAGCCCCCCAGCAGCGCCGCGATCATCAGACACAAAGCGGCGCCGCCGATGTAGACAACATAAGGGTTGCGCCACGCCGGACGCCCAATGCGCGAAAGCCGTGTCTGTTCGGCCCGGTAGCCTTGGCGAAATGACCCACCCCAGGCCCGCAGCATATAGCGATAGAGGCTTTCACCTTTGCGCGACGTATTCGGGTCAGCCCGGGTGGCGACATGCGGATGATGGACCAAAACATGCGCTGAGGTGTGATGGCCAAAAAGCATTGTAATATAAACCCACATGCCCAGCCGATGCAGGCGGTGTTGCGTACGGTGGATCAGTTCGTGCGCATTGGCATTGCTGACCTGCCCGAACCAAAGGCCCGCGCCAAAAAACAGACCGATCTTTTCCAACGTCCCAAGCGCAGGCCCGGCCAGGGACCAGACAACGACGGGAAGCAGTGCAAAATGCGCCATCGCGATCAGAATGGACAGTATTGCGTCGCCGCCATGTGGCTCAGCGATGGTGTCGGGCGTGATAAGCCAGTCGAGCAGGCTGGTAAGTGCTGTCAGATGCAAAACGGCCAGCAAAATCCAGATACCACCCAATGCCGCACCTGCGGCAAGCAGGCCCGCAGGCGTGAGTGTCGCAAAAGCGAAAAGCAAAAGGCGGGGTGTCATGTTTCGGATTGTTAGCATGTGTTTCCGACCGGTGCAGTGGAAATCGCATTACTGCGCGGTTTGGGTCTCTTCGGTGTCGCTTTTGCGTGGTTTGGCCACCGGTTGGGGACTATGTTGGCGACATTCGACAGGGGAAAGTGCAATGGCGTTGGACAACCGCAAAGGTGTTTGGAAATCGGGCAAAGGCAAAGGACGCCATCGTCCAAAAGGCCGTCAGCTGGATGATACCGCATGGGCCGAGGTGCAGGACCTGCTGGGTGATCGCCCCCGCCGCCGCGATTTGCTGATCGAGTTCTTGCATTTGATCCAGGATGCGCACGGTTGCTTGTCAGCGGCACATATACGCGCGCTGGCCGAAGAGATGCGGCTCAGTCAGGCCGAAGTCTACGAAGTGGCGACGTTTTATGCCCATTTTGATGTGGTCAAAGAAGGTGCGCCTGCGCCCCCCGCTTTGACGATCCGGGTGTGCGATTCACTGTCTTGCGAATTGGCCGGGGCGCAGCAGTTGAAGGCCGCTTTGGAAGAAGGTCTTGATCCCTCCGAAGTTCGGGTTTTGCGCGCGCCCTGCATGGGGCGCTGCGATACTGCACCTGTGCTTGAGCTGGGCCACAACCATATCGACCACGCGACCGTTGAAAAGGTTGAAGCGGCCATCGCAGCCGGCGACACCCATGCACATGTGCCTGATTATGAAGCCTACGATGCCTATGTCGCAGGTGGCGGCTATACCGAACTTCTGGCGCTGCGCGATGGTGGTGACTGGGAGGCCGTTCAGGACAAGGTGCTGGCCTCAGGTCTGCGCGGCTTGGGTGGCGCTGGTTTTCCCTCAGGCAAGAAATGGGGCTTCGTGCGGGGCAACGCGGGCCCGCGCTCTCTGGCCGTCAACGGTGACGAAGGCGAGCCGGGTACGTTCAAAGACCGCTATTATCTGGAACGCACGCCACACCTGTTTCTGGAAGGGATGCTGATTGCGGCATGGGCGGTCGAGGCAGACACCTGCTTTATCTATATGCGCGATGAATATCCCGCCGTGCTGGAAATCTTGGCGCGCGAGATCAAGGCGCTGGAAGATGCGGGCGTGGTTGCGCAAGGCTACATCGATTTGCGGCGCGGAGCTGGTGCCTACATTTGCGGTGAAGAATCCGCGATGATTGAAAGCATAGAGGGCAAACGTGGCTTGCCGCGGCACCGCCCCCCCTTTGTCGCACAAGTGGGTATCTTCGGCCGTCCGACGCTGGTGCACAATGTCGAGACATTGCATTGGGTCGCGCGGGTCTGTCGTGAAGGGCCGGAACTGCTGAATACTGTCGAAAAAAACGGGCGCATTGGCTTGCGGTCCTATTCGGTTTCGGGCCGTGTTGCCGCGCCGGGTATGTATCTTTTGCCAGCGGGCTCAACCATCACTGATATCATCGCGGCGGCAGGTGGCATGGCGGAAGGCCATGTTTTCAAAGCCTATCAACCGGGCGGGCCGTCCTCTGGCCTGTTGCCTGCGTCGATTGACGATGTGCCGCTTGATTTCGATACTTTGCAGCCTTTGGGAACCTTTATCGGGTCTGCGGCCGTTGTTGTTCTGTCTGATCAGGATCGCGCCCGCGATGCGGCGCTCAACATGCTGCGGTTCTTTGAGGACGAAAGCTGCGGGCAATGCACGCCTTGCCGGGTGGGGTGTCAGAAAGCCGTCAAGCTGATGCAGGCAGATCACTGGGATCAACCGCTGCTTGAGGACCTTTGCACCGCAATGGCCGACGCCTCGATCTGCGGTTTGGGGCAGGCCGCGCCGAACCCGATCAAGCTGGTGATGCAGCATTTCAAGGATGAGGTCGCGGGTTAAACGGCTTGCGGGCTTTCCAAATCTGCCGATCATCATTAGGTGATATGCAACGCAGAATTGGTTGAACGGCATGTCATTTTTCAAAAAGCTCAAAGACCGGATGTTCCAATCGTCGTCCAAGATTGACGAAGGGTTGGATGCCATCGTGCAAGATGGCGGCGCCGAAGAGGAAATTACCGAAGAGGTGGTTGCACCAGCGCCACCGATCCCCGAGGCCATTCCAGAGCCAGAGCCAGAGCCAGAGCCAGAGCCAGAGCCAGAGCCAGAGCCAGAGCCAGAGCCAGAGCCAGAGCCAGAGCCGTCGGTTTATGAGCCCGATACAGATGAGCGGTTGGACACAGTGCAGGAGGCCAAGGATGATGGGACTGCTGCGCCTGCCGCTGTCAATTTTGAAGTTGATCTGACCGCGCCTTTGACCGAGGTACCGGCACCCGCGCCCGAAAAGAAAGGGCTCTTGGGGCGGATCTTTGGCGGAGCGGAAGCAAAGACCGTCGTCAAGCGTACCCTTGATGATGATATGCTCGAACAGCTGGAAGAGCTGTTGATTACCGCCGATATGGGCGTCGATACGGCCTTGCGCGTGACCGCAAATATGGCGGAGGGGCGTTTGGGGCGCAAACTGTCCGTTGATGAAATCAAGGCGCTGATGGCCCAAGAGATTGGACGCATCATGGAGCCTGTGGCGCGCCCCATGCCGCTTTATGCCAAGACGCCTCAGGTCGTTCTGGTGGTTGGCGTGAACGGGTCGGGCAAGACTACAACAATCGGGAAGTTGGCCAGTCAATTCCGTGCGGCCGGCAAGAAAGTTGTCATTGCTGCGGGTGATACATTTCGTGCCGCCGCTGTCGAGCAATTACAGGTGTGGGGTGAACGCGCAGGCGTACCCGTGCTGACAGCACCAGAGGGGTCCGACCCTGCCAGCCTTGCCTTTGATGCGATGACCCAAGCGCAAGCCGATGGCGCGGACCTGCTGATGATTGACACGGCAGGCCGATTGCAAAACCGGGCCGATCTGATGGAAGAGCTGGCCAAGATCGTGCGCGTGATCCGCAAGAAAGATCCCGATGCGCCGCATAACACCCTGCTGGTTCTGGACGCGACGACAGGGCAGAATGCGGTACAACAAGTCAAGGTCTTTCAAGAACTGGCAGATGTCTCGGGCTTGGTGATGACCAAATTGGATGGCACAGCCAAAGGCGGCGTCTTGGTGGCGCTTGCCGATAAATTCGGCCTGCCGATCCATGCGATCGGTGTGGGCGAACAGATTGACGATCTGGCCCCCTTTGATCCGGATGATTTTGCGGCAGCACTGGTTGGGCTAGAGCGATGAGGCACCTGCTGGCCGCCTTGCTGCTGGCCGTTTTGCCGGTTTCTGCAATGGGTGAGGAAGATGCAGCGTGTGCAGCAGCCTGGGCCCCTATTGGAGAGGCTGCTTTCAGTGGAGCGAGGGCTGCGAATGTGACCGCCGGCGCAAACGGCTGGTGTGATGTCGATCTGACGCGCTGGTCCGGTGCGGATGTGCGGTTTGGCAGCACCGCGTTTCGGACGGACCGATTGGCGCAGGCACCGCAAGGGCATCGGTCCCTCGAGGTCGTATTTGAAGGGGTCGAGACCCCGTTTGGCACTTTTGATGGCCGTATTGCTGCCAGTGTAAGTCCACAAACTGGCATCGCGCAGGTGCACACAGCGCAGTTTGCAAGCCATGATGGCCGGGGCATCAGATCAAACGCGCGGATCGATTTAGCGGACTTTTGGCAGGAGGCCCAAGACCAACCAGTTGAGCCGCTTGCAGATGCACAGTTTATCACAATTGATTTCATCGTAACGCCTGCTGCGCTGGCCCAAACCCGGATCGACTTTACCGAAGTTACGCGCGCTGCGGTCGACAGCGCGTTGCGTGATGTGGGTGAAACACGGATCAGCGCCAAGACCCGCAGAGAGTTTCTGCGTTTTGTGGGTGCTGCGCCAAATGCTCAAGGCACGTTGCGGGTTGCCATCCAGCTTTCAGACGACGTTTCGCCGTTTGATCTTGTTGGGCCGTTTGCCACGCTGGGCACGACCCCCAGTGACGATGATATCGCACGTGCGTTCGACGCCAGCACGCGTGGCGTGAGCCTTGTTGTGACCTGGAAACCGGGGCGCATGTGAACGAACTGGGTGCATGGCTCGTTTCAATTGCCGGAACGCCCGAGGGCGCGCGATTGGCGACGGGCCTTGCGCTGATTTCCGCGCTGGCACATGCGATCTTTGGGGCGCTGCAAAAGGGGCGGTATGACCCATGGCTGACGCGCGGGGCCATTGATGCCTGGCTTTGTGTCTTGTCTGCGCCCATTGCCTTGTTCGTCGTACCTTGGCCCAATTTGACGACCGCCTTGATTCTTGTTGGTGCGATTGTCGTGCACTTTGCCTATAAGGTCACGATGGCGCTGGCCTATGAGCGCGCAGCCTACACGGTGGTTTATCCGGTTGTGCGCGGCACAGGGCCCTTGGTGACTGTGATTGCGGCTTCCTTGTTTTTTGGCGAGCATTTTACCGGCCTTCAATGGATTGGTGTGGCCTGCTTGTCTGGCGGAATTTTGTTGCTGGCTGTGCGCAATATGTCTGAGGAGGTCATTGACCCGCGCACCTTGAAAATCGGGTTGCTGTGGGCATTGGCGGGGGGTTGTCTTGTCGCGCTCTATACCACTTATGATGCGTTCGGTATCCGCCAGACGCCTGATCCGTTTACTTTCTTGGCGTGGTTCTTTTTCGTCACCGCGTTTGATTTCCCGCTGCTTGCCGCATGGCGCTATCGGCGCGGGAATGAACAACTTGCGCTTGGGCCGCTGGTCTGGCGCGGCTTTGCCGGGGCGATCATTGCCTGGATCAGCTTCGGTGGCGTCTTGATGGCCACGAGACTGGACAAGGTGGGCGAGGCTGCGGTGTTGCGGGAAACATCCGTGGTGTTTGCAGCCTTGATTGGATGGTTCATCATGGGCGAAAAAGTAGGTCCGCGCCGCCTGTTGCTGATGTGCCTGGTTGCACTTGGCGCCATCATCGTGGAAATGGGTGCTTGAGGGAGCCTTGCATGACTGAAAAAGCGATCAATCCGGTATTGAAACAGGTCTTGGAACTGGGGCCGACGCTTGCGTTTTTCCTGATCTATCTGCGCATCAGAGACGACAGCTTTACGATTGGCGGGACCGAATACACCGGCTTTATCATCTCGGCACTGATCTTCATTCCGATCCTGCTCGCGGCTATGGCTGTGCTTTGGATGCTGACCGGCAAACTCAGCCGGATGCAGGTTTTTACGGCCTTTATGGTGATCTTTTTTGGCGGTTTGACCGCCTATTTCAATGACGAGCGGTTCTTCAAGATGAAGACGACCATCGTTTATGGTGTGATGGCCGGCCTGCTGGGTATTGGGCTGCTGCGCGGTCAAAGTTATCTGCAGTACGTGATGGAAGAATTTCTGCCCATGGAGAAAGAGGGCTGGATGATTTTCACGCGCCGGCTTTGTTTCATGTTCGCTGCATTGGGTGTCGCCAATGAGGTGATCTGGCGCACGCAATCCACGGACTTGTGGGTGAAGCTTGAGACATTTGCTTTCCCTGTCGTTTTGATGGTCTTTCTCTGGGTGCAAATCTACAAGCTGCAACGCTATCTGATCGAGCCTGCCGAGCCTGCAGAGAAGTAGCTTTTCGCGCTTTACATTTCAGCTGATGAAAACCCGATGCCCCCGCGATGGCGGCCTTGTGGTGCGTCCCGCCGGTAGCGCAAGGTATCAACCTGAAAAGGCGTAATCGGAGGCCGAAAGGTCAGGCCCGCGTTGTTCCCTTTGACCCAACACACAACGGCCGCAACTTCATCGTTCAGGATGCGGAACCTGACCTTTTCACCGCGCCGTATGGGTGCCGCATTGACGATGCGCGCGCCGCGGCTGTTGATGTCCATGACCCGGCATTGCTGGCGCCCCTGTGGTGTCAAAAGCTGGATTGGAAACTGTGTTGGATAACGATGTGGACGGTACTGCATGGGATGGACCATTTGTTGCGAATGCCCTGCTGTGTACCGCCCCTGCGCTAATAAATCGTTACATCGGCTTGCTGAAAAGAACATTCTGCGCCTGACTGTCCTTGCGAAAGTCTGCACGCTTTTCTGCGGCCAGCGCGCGCCCGCGCTGCACACCCGGCCGGGCCGACATGGTCTGCAGCCAGCGTGCCATGTGCGGTTTGTCATCCAGCGTCTGCTCTTGGCCTTCCCAAAGCGACGCCCAGCCCCAGATTGAGATATCGGCGATGGAAAAGAAATCACCGGCCACAAATTCATGCTTGGCCAATTGACGGTCCAGAACACCGTAGAGCCGTGCCGTTTCTTTGCGATATCGGTCTTTGGCATAGGGCAGGTCGTTGGGTGGGTCCATTGCGGGTGCATATTTGAGGAAATGATGGGCTTGCCCTGCCATTGGCCCCAGTCCACCCATCTGCCACATCAACCACTGGTCGACGCTGATCCGGTCCCGCTCGGTTGTGCCATAGAATTGGCCTGTCTTGCGGGCAAGGTATTGCAAGATTGCCCCGGATTCGAAGATCGCAATGGGCGCACCGTCGGGTCCGTCAGGGTCGACGATTGCGGGCATGCGGTTGTTGGGGGAAATCTTCAGGAACGCGGGTTTGAACTGATCGCCCGCGCCGATATCGACCAGATGCAGCGTGTATGGCAGCTGCATTTCCTCGAGCACGATCGAGGCCTTCCAACCGTTGGGTGTGGGCCAGAAATAGAGATCAATCGGATGGGTCATGCTGTTTCCTTTCGTGATGCCTGCACAGCATCGCATGATGTACCCAAAGGGCAAGTCGCCCTGTCTTGACGCAGCATTGGCACAGGCGTATGCGTGACGGCGTGGCGATTTGTTACCGGATTGCGGGCCACGTTAAATATGCCGCTAAAGAGGGTTGCAGGTTTTCAGACCTCGATACCTTTTCCCGGTGTCGGGGTTTTTTATTGCGCGCACCGCGCTTGAGGACGGATAATGAAGACGTGGAATAAACGCACCAAGGCGGTGCACGCAGGGATCAGACGCAGCCAATACAACGAGGTGAGCGAAGCGATCTATCTGACCCAGGGGTTCGTCTATGACTCCGCCGAGGACGCCGAGGCGCGGTTCATCAAATCCGGCGAGGATGAGTTTATCTATGCCCGCTACGGCAACCCGACTGTCGCCATGTTCGAGGACCGTATCGCCGCGCTTGAGGGCGCCGAGGACGGGTTCGCAACTGCCTCTGGAATGGCGGCGGTGAATGGGGCGCTGACCTCAATGTTGCGTGCGGGTGATCACGTTGTTTCGGCGCGGGCGCTGTTTGGGTCGTGTCTCTATATCCTTGAAGAAATCCTGACGCGGTACGGCGTTGAGGTGACGTTCGTTGATGGCACCGATCTTGCGGCATGGGAAACTGCAATCCGCGCAGACACAAAGGTGGTCTTTTTCGAAAGCATCTCAAACCCGACGCTTGAGGTGATTGATATTAAAGCCGTTTCAAAGCTGGCGCATGCGGTGGATGCAACAGTTGTTGTGGATAATGTTTTCGCGACGCCGGTGTTTTCCGATGCCATCGCACAGGGCGCCGATGTCGTTGTCTATTCGGCAACCAAGCATATTGACGGGCAGGGCCGCGCACTGGGAGGGGTTATTTTGGGCACGCGCGACTTTATCCGCGGCACGGTTGAACCTTACATGAAGCATACCGGTGGCTCGATGTCGCCGTTTACTGCTTGGCTGATGCTCAAAGGGCTTGAGACGATCGATCTGCGGGTCCGGGCGCAAGCGGCCTCGGCGCATTATGTAGCAGAGCAGTTGGAAGCCGATGGCAAGCTGTCAAACGTGATTTACCCTGGCCTTGCAAGCCACGCGCAGAATTCCCTGACCAAAGCCCAAATGGAGGCTGGCGGGACAGTTCTGGCCATTGATGCCGGATCGCAGCAGGCGGCTTTCAAGCTGCTGAACGCGTTGGAGATTTGGACAATTTCGAACAATCTGGGCGACGCTAAATCCATTGCCACCCATCCGGCCACGACCACCCATCAACGGTTGTCGCCCGAAACACGGGCCATGTTGGGGATTACGCCGGGTTTGATCCGGCTGAGCGTGGGGCTTGAGGATCCGGATGATTTGCTGGACGACCTGCGTGGCGCGATCACTGGCGTTTAAGCAGGTGACGGCTGACCCCAAGAATGGTTTAGTCGTACTTGCTTAAAAGGCAGAAAAGGTCGCTCCTCATGACTGATCCGCGCGCGGAATTGCAACGTATCTACAAAGATATCATTGGAAATCCCGATGAGCAGCCCCACCTTGGGGTGTCTAACGCACCGACGGGGAGCACCGACATGAATATTCATTCACCTGACATGAACCGTGAACCAACACGCGCGGAGGCCGAAGCCGCGTTGGCGCTTTTGCGTCGCTGGGCAGGTGAAGTGACAGCAGAAGAGGTTGCACTGCTTGATCCGCTGGTGTCGCGTCTTATCCCCGAGCAGGAAGTGTCGAACTACCCCGCTTTGGCACGTGCCTACCCGGAGGATTTCGAGGTTGATGATGCCTACAAAGCCTCTATGCCTGATTTGCAAAATGGCCCGTCCAGCCTGATCCGTGGTGCACAGCAGCAGATCCAGCATGTTGGCATCTCGAATTTCCGCCTGCCGATCCGTTTTCACACCCGCGACAACGGCGATCTGACGCTTGAGACATCTGTCACCGGAACCGTGTCTTTGGAGGCGGAAAAGAAGGGCATTAACATGTCCCGTATCATGCGGACATTTTACAAGCACGCCGAAGAGACGTTCAGCTTTGAGGTGATCGAACGCGCGCTTGACGCTTATAAGACCGATCTTGAAAGCTTTGATGCGCGCATCCAGATGCGGTTCAGTTTTCCGATGAAGGTGGAAAGCCTGCGGTCCGGGCTGTCGGGGTATCAGTATTACGATATCGCGCTTGAGCTGGTCGAGAGTGCGGGTGTCCGCAAGAAGATCGTGCATCTGGACTATGTTTACTCATCAACCTGCCCATGCTCGCTGGAATTGTCCGAACATGCCCGCCAGTTCCGTGGACAGTTGGCAACGCCGCATTCGCAACGGTCGGTTGCGCGGATCTCTGTGCTGCTGGAGGAGGGCGCAGATGTGCTGTGGTTCGAGGATCTGATTGATCGTGCCCGCAAAGCGGTGCCAACCGAAACACAGGTGATGGTCAAGCGCGAGGATGAACAGGCCTTTGCAGAATTGAATGCCGCCAATCCGATTTTTGTTGAAGATGCCGCGCGTCTCTTCACCGAGCAGTTGCAGTTGGATACACGGATTTCTGATTTCAGGGTGATCGCCAGCCATCAGGAAAGCCTGCACAGCCATGATGCGGTATCAGTTCTGACCGAAGGCGAGACATTCGCCGCAGAAAGCATTGATCCAAAGCTGTTTGCAACGCTGTTTCACGTGGGCTGAGGCCACGCTTTTTCACGTCAAACGGCCTGTTGCGGTGTGTCATCTGCAGCGGGCCTTTTTTCGGCCTGGCGCAAACGTTTCCCTGTGGCCCTTGAAGCCCCCGACGCCCAACACTAGACTCAGCCAAGATATTTGAACGAGGACGCTTTCGTCCGAACATGAGGCAATAAATATGCAAGACCCCGTCGAGACTTATATGAACCTTGTCCCAATGGTGGTCGAACAGACCGCACGGGGTGAACGCGCCTACGACATTTTCTCTCGTTTGCTCAAAGAGCGGATCATTTTTGTGAATGGTCCAGTGCATGACGGCATGAGCCAGCTGATCGTGGCGCAGTTGCTGCACCTCGAATCAGAAAACCCCAAGAAAGAAATCAGCATGTACATCAACAGCCCTGGTGGCGTGGTGACATCTGGTTTGTCGATCTATGACACAATGCAATATATCCGCCCCAAGGTCAGCACATTGGTGATCGGGCAGGCGGCATCCATGGGGTCGCTGTTGTTGACCGCAGGGCATGAGGGCATGCGCTTTTCGTTGCCCAACAGCCGCGTCATGGTGCACCAGCCGTCTGGCGGCTATCAGGGGCAGGCCACCGATATCATGATTCATGCCGCTGAAACGCAGAAGCTGAAGACGCGCCTGAACGAGATTTATGTCAAGCACACCGGCAATACCCTGAAAAAGGTCGAGGCGGCGCTGGAGCGGGACAACTTCATGTCGCCCGAAGAGGCCAAGGAATGGGGTCTGATCGACGAGATTGTCGAAAACCGGACCAAAGCTGAAGACTAAAGAAATCAGGCAGCACACCGATCAGCAAACGCGGCATCTGCCGCGTTTGTCATTTTTCTGACCCAATGTCGTTTTATGCACTTCCTGCCGGGCAATTAGCAGGCTGTTAACCGTGATCTGTGCAAGGTCATTTTGACATTGTGGACCTCGGCGGGCTGTCCTAGTGTTGGGGTCAACGCAGTCCTATGAATATTTGATCGGCCTTACGGCCAAGAGGTTTGAGATGGCGAATACGAGCGGCAACGACAGCAAGAACACACTTTACTGCAGTTTCTGCGGGAAAAGTCAGCATGAGGTGCGCAAGCTGATCGCCGGCCCGACCGTATTTATTTGCGATGAATGTGTTGAACTCTGCATGGATATCATCCGCGAAGAGACCAAGACCGCCGGGCTGAAAGCGGGTGATGGTGTGCCAACCCCGGCCGAGATTTGTGGCGTATTGGACGACTATGTGATCGGCCAGATGCATGCCAAGCGGGTGCTGTCTGTGGCGGTCCACAACCACTACAAGCGCCTGACCCACGCTGAAAAATCTGATATCGAATTGGCAAAATCCAACATCATGCTGATCGGCCCGACCGGTTGCGGCAAAACGCTGTTGGCCCAAACGCTGGCACGTATTTTGGACGTGCCCTTCACCATGGCCGATGCAACCACCCTGACCGAAGCCGGGTATGTGGGCGAAGATGTTGAAAACATCATTCTCAAGCTGTTGCAGGCGTCCGAATACAACGTCGAGCGCGCCCAGCGTGGCATCGTTTACATCGATGAGGTTGATAAGATCACCCGCAAGTCTGACAACCCGTCGATCACCCGCGATGTGTCGGGTGAGGGCGTGCAGCAGGCGCTGTTGAAAATCATGGAAGGCACTGTGGCCTCTGTGCCGCCGCAGGGCGGGCGCAAGCATCCACAACAGGAATTCCTGCAAGTGGATACCACAAACATCCTGTTCATCTGTGGCGGTGCCTTTGCGGGCCTCGACAAGATTATCGCACAGCGTGGCAAAGGCTCTGCTATGGGCTTTGGTGCGGATGTGCGCGAAGATGATGATCGCGGCATTGGCGAGATTTTCACTGATCTGGAACCTGAAGATTTGTTGAAATTCGGCCTGATCCCCGAGTTTGTGGGCCGTTTGCCTGTCATTGCGACCCTGACGGACCTGGATGAAGATGCGCTGATCACGATCCTGACCAAGCCAAAGAACGCGCTGGTCAAGCAATACCAACGCCTGTTCGATCTAGAAGATACCAAGCTGACATTCACCGATGATGCGCTGGCGGCGATTGCCAAACGTGCGATCGAGCGGAAGACCGGCGCACGCGGTTTGCGGTCAATCATGGAAGACATCCTGCTGGATACCATGTTTGATTTGCCCGGCATGGATACAGTGACCGAAGTTGTGGTCAACGAAGAGGCGGTGACATCTGACGTGGCCCCGCTGATGATCCACGATGAAGGCAAAAAGAAAGAATCCGCGACCGCGAGTTAAGGCCATGAGCGTGCGTCACATCAGCACCGGCTCTCCTTTCGAAGAACAGATCGGCTATAGCCGTGCTGTCGTGGCTGACGGTTGGGTCTTTGTGGCCGGAACAACCGGCTATGATTACACCCGCATGGTCATGCCCGAGAGCATTGAGGAACAGTGCGCAAACACATTGGCCACCATCGCCAAAGCACTGGAAGAGGCGGGTAGCGGGCTCGACCATGTTGTGCGTGTCAATTACATCGTGCCGGACAAATCCGAATGGCCCAAATGCTGGCCCATCACGTCAACCGCCTTTGCGCGGGCCAAACCTGCCGCAACGATGATTTCCGCCGATCTTCAGACCCCCGAAATGAAGATCGAAATCGAGGTGACTGCGCGGGTCCCCGCCTGAACGCACTGGACCTTTGGGCGTCATTAGTGCATGGATAGGCAACGCAATCGGAGACGCGACATGAGCCTTGCTCACAACATCAAACGCATTTTCACTTGGTGGGATGGACAGTCTTTTGGCACCCAGCTTTGGACCAGCCGCAATGGCACCAAGGTCGGCGAAGACGCACAGGGCAACGTATTTTACCGCAACAGTGATGATAGCCGCCGCTGGGTGATCTACAACGGCGAAAACGAAGCGTCGCGCGTAGCCCCGGAATGGCACGGCTGGTTGCACCGGACATGGGATGAAGCTCCCACCGAGGTTGCTGTGGTTCATAAGGACTGGGAAAAACCGCATCAGGAAAACCTGACTGGTACCGCAGCAGCCTATGCTCCTGCCGGGTCCATCCGCCGCAAAGCGCCTGTTGAACGCACCGACTATGAGGCATGGACGCCCGAGTAGGGGTCTTTCGGCATGCGGTCGTTTTTCACTTCCTTCGGCATTAGCCTTTTGATCGTCGCAGCCCCGCTTTCCGCGCAGGAAATTGTGACAACACCCATCGAGGAAATTCCGCTTGATGAGTTGATCGGCCAACTGACAACGACACCGATCGAGGAAGAAGAAGAGTTCCTGACCACGTCGTCCGAGGCTGTCATTTTAGACGTGGCGAACGGGACAGGCGGTGAACTCCGAATTCTTGATAAATTGACCGGGCAGGTCGCTGACCTGTCCTTGATCGAAGGTGAAACAGCGACTTTGGGGTTCTTGTCGGTCACATTGAACGAATGCCGTTACCCGATCGACAACCCCTCTGGCGACGCGTTTATCCAGATCCTCGTTCAGGATACTAAACAGAATACACCACTCTTTTCCGGCTGGATGCTGGCCTCTGCACCTGCGCTTAATGCGATGGACCACCCGCGCTACGACGTTTGGGCGTTGCGCTGTATCACATCCTGAGCCGGTGGAACGGGACCGGGGCTGTCAAACGATGCCTCTGTGTTCAAAGCCTCCACCAACATCGCCCGATAGTGATCCCGTGGCACCTCGACTGCGCCCAGACTGGCCAGATGGGGCGTGATGAACTGCGTGTCAAAGAGCTGATAGCCCCCCAGCCGTAGCCGGTCGACCAGATACGCCAAGGCGATTTTGGAGGCATCTGTCACGCGGCTGAACATGCTTTCGCCAAAGAAGGCACCGCCGATAGCCACACCGTAAACACCGCCTACCAGCCTGTTATCATCCCACACCTCGACGGAATGGGCGTATCCACGGTCATGCAGGGCGCCATAAAGGTCAAAAATGGTGCTGTTGATCCACGTCTCGTCACGGTCTGCACAGCCCTGCACAACAGCCTTGAATGCCGTATTGTAAGTAACCGTATATCTGCCCCGCCGCAGACTGCGCGCCAGACTGCGCGATATATGAAACGCGTCCAATGGCATGATGCCGCGCATGCGTGGATCAACCCAGAACACCTCTGGATCGTCGCGACCTTCGGACATGGGGAACACGCCCACCTGATAGGCCTGCAAAAGCAGGTCTGCTGTCAGGGTGGGCGCGCCGTCTTTCACGAACCCTGGTTCAGGTTTTCTTCAAGCCAGTGCTCAAGCCAGTGAATATTGTATTCACCAGTTTGCACGGCTTCTTCCGCCAGCAGGGCACGAAACAGCGGGATCGTTGTGTCAACGCCATCCACGATCAGTTCGCCCAAGGCGCGTTTCAGTCGTGCCAGAGCTTCGGGCCGGTCGCGGCCGTGCACGATCAGCTTGCCGATCAGGCTGTCGTAGTAGGGCGGTATCCGGTAGCCATCATAAAGCGCTGAGTCCATACGGACACCCAGACCGCCCGGGGCGTGATACTGCGTGATCGTGCCGGGGCAGGGTGAAAAGTTGGGCAGTTTTTCCGCGTTGATGCGCACCTCAATTGCGTGGCCGTAGATCGATAGATCATCCTGTCCAAAGGACATTGGCATGCCTGATGCAACCCGCAGCTGTTCGCGCACCAGATCGACACCAAAGATGGCTTCGGTTACAGGGTGCTCGACCTGCAATCGCGTGTTCATTTCGATGAAATAGAACTCATCATTTTCGAACAAGAATTCGATTGTACCAGCACCGATATAATTGATCTTGGCAACAGCATCGGCACAGACTTTGCCGATCCGGTCGCGCAATTCAGGCGTAATGCAGGGGCCGGGCGCCTCTTCAAAGACTTTTTGGTGACGCCGCTGAAGCGAGCAGTCCCGCTCGCCCAAGTGCACCGCATTGCCTTTCCCGTCGCCAAAGACCTGAATTTCGATATGGCGCGGAGTTGTCAGGTATTTTTCGATATAGACTTCGTCATTGCCGAATGCTGCTTTGCCCTCAGCCCGGGCTGAATGGAACGCCTGTTCCATGTCCGCGGCTGTTTGCGCCACCTTCATGCCACGTCCGCCGCCACCGGCTGTCGCCTTGATGATCACAGGGTAGCCGATTTCTTCACCGATGCGCTTGGCATCAGCCAATGTTGGGACGCCACCGTCTGATCCGGGCACGCAGGGTACACCCAGCGCTTTCATCGTGTCTTTGGCAGTGATCTTGTCGCCCATAACGCGGATATGTTCGGCGGTGGGGCCAATGAATGTCAGGTCGTGATCTTCGACGGCCTGCACGAATGCTGCGTTCTCAGACAGGAAGCCGTAGCCGGGATGAATGGCTTGCGCGCCTGTGATTTCACAAGCCGAGATGATTGCCGGGAATGACAAATAGCTTTGCGCTGAAGCAGGCGGGCCGATGCAGATTGCTTCATCTGCCATACGCACATGCATCGCGTCAGAGTCGGCGGTTGAGTGGACAGCCACAGATTTGATGCCCATCTCACGGCAAGCACGCACAACGCGTAGGGCGATTTCGCCCCGGTTTGCGATAAGTATTTTATCGAACATAGGGCCGCCCTTATTCGATGATCACAAGAGGTGCGCCGAATTCGACCGGACCACCATCTTCGACCAGAATGCGCTTGATCGTGCCTGCGCGTGGGGCAGGGATGTGGTTCATGGTCTTCATTGCTTCGATGATAAGGATCGTATCACCTTCTTTGACGGTCGCGCCAACGGTTGCAAAGGGTGCAGCACCCGGTTCGGGCGCCATATAAACGGTGCCGACCATCGGTGAGGTCACAGCACCGGGGTGGCTTGCGGGGTCAGCTGTTTCCATAACCGGCGCCGCTGCAGGCGCAGATGGCGCGGCGGGTGCTGCAACGGGTGCTGATGCCGGAACGCTGGCTTGCACTATGGTCTGGGTTTGCCGGCTCACGCGGACATTCAGGCTGTCGTTTTCGCCGTAGTCACGTTTGACCTGCAGTTCCGTTAGATCGTTTTCGCGCAATAGCTCGGCCAATGCCGCAATGAAGTTAACGTCGCTATCGTGAGAGGTTTTGTTGCCCATGTTTTCCTCGGCCGGTTGCCCATATTATTGGCGCTTTTGCGACGTTACGTCACAAAGCATCAGATTGCTTATAGGGCAAGCCAGCGAAGGTGGAAAGCATCGGTCGCTGGAAAAACGTTCATGCGTCCGCGTCAGTGGGGTCAATTGATTGTGTCTGGGCGCCCAGAGGGTCGGTTTCTTGGCTGGCTTTGTCGCCCTCATAAGGCAACATTGGCACGTCATAGGGCCGCAAGGTGCGCTCTGGTGGGGCAATCTCGGCTGGGTTTTCAGGGTAGGCGGCCCCTGAAAGGCGCGCGCTGACGACCTGTGCGACAAAGGGTTTGTCTGCGGGCAATGTTGCGCTGCTATCGGCGCTTTCAACGGCTTGGACTTTGGTTGTGATTGCGCGTGGCACAACGGGGGTAGGGCTTTGGGCGGTCGCTGCGGGCGCAGGCAGTGAAAGTGATGTATCCATTGGAATGGCTCCGACAAACGAAGAAAGAGTACCCCCAGATTCGCCATGCCGGATTACGAAAGCGTTAATCGCAGAGAAGGGTTTCTCTGCGATTTAAGATGAACTGGTAAACGGTATCAGATCGCCAGATATTGCGCGCGCAGGGCTTCGTTCTCAAGCACCTCTTTGGCAGAGCCGTCAAACACGACCTTGCCGATATCAAGAATCACAGCGCGGTCAGCAAGCTTCAATGCCGCAACGGCGTTCTGCTCGACGATCACTGTTGTAATTCCTTGATCCCGGATCACGCCGAGCGTCTTTGCAATCTCTTGTACGATAACCGGGGCGAGCCCCTCGTAGGGTTCATCCAAAAGCAGCACTTTGATGTCGCGGGCAAGCGCGCGTGCAATAGACAGCATCTGTTGTTCACCGCCTGACAGTGTCACGCCTTCTTGCTTGCGACGTTCGCCCAAGCGCGGAAAAAGATCATAGAGGCGTTCAAGTGACCAACCATGCGGCGGGGCGATTTGTGCTAGTTGCAGGTTTTCCTCAACTGTCAGGCCGGGAATGATCCGGCGATCCTCTGGAACAAGGGAAATCCCGTTTGCCGCAGCCTCATGGCTTTTCATCTCGTGCAGGGGTTTGTGATCAAGCCAGATTTCACCGTGCGTGAGTGCGGGGTCATCCAGGCGCGCGATCGTGCGCAAGGTTGAGGTCTTGCCAGCACCATTGCGGCCCAGAAGGGCCAGAATCTCGCCCTCATGGATGTTGAAGCTGACGTTTTGCACAATATAGCTTTCGCCATAGTAAGCCTCGATTTCCCAAACGCTGAGATAGGCAGGGTGGGTGGCCGCGTTGTTGGCGTGCTTGTTGAAAGGTGCGTTCATTTTATCGTCTCCTAGACCTGCGCTTCGCCAAGATAGGCTTCACGCACCTTGGGATGGCCCTTGATGTTATCGGGTGTGTCTTCGACCAGCGGTGTCCCTTGCGCCAGCACGGTGATCCGTTCGGCCAGCGAGAATACCACGTTCATATCGTGTTCGATGATCGCCATGGTAATGCCGCGCTTCGTGCGAATTTCCTTTAGCAGATTGATCGTATTCTCTGTGTCCGCGCGGGCCATACCGGCGGTTGGTTCATCCAGCAGCAGCAACTTGGGATCTTGGACCAGACACATTGCCATTTCCAAGCGCCGTTTGTCACCACGTGATAGGCTTGAGGCCAACATATCCTTTTTCTCAAGCATGTTCACGTCTGCCAAGATGGCGTCCGCCTGCTCTTGAATGCCCCGTTCTGCAAAGATGCTTTCGATGGCATGCATGCGGAACGCGCCATCACGTTTGGCAAAGCAGGGGATCATGACGTTTTCAAAGACGCTGAGATCGCTGAAGATCTCGGGCGTTTGAAACACCCGGCTGATCCCCATCTGGTTAATCTCGTGCGGCTTGCGCCCCAGTACCGATTGCCCGTCGAACATCACCGACCCGCTATCGGGGATCAGCTTGCCCACCAGCACGTTCAGCAAAGTGGACTTGCCTGCTCCGTTGGGGCCGATGATCGCGTGGGTGGTGTTTTCCTCGATGCTGAGGTTCACATCACCCAGTGCTTGCAGGCCACCGAACCGCTTGTTGATGCCTTTTACTTCTAACAAACCCATCTGTCTGTCTCCTTATTCGGCCGGTTCAGTGGCGTTTGGCTTGGTGTCTTCGGCCTTCTTGCGGCGGAAGAGCCCTGCGATTTTCTGACCACCCTGCACAAGGCCACCGGGCAGGAAGATGACGACCAGCATGAACACGATACCCAGTGTCAGGTGCCAGCCTTTCCCGATGAACGGATAGACCATGGCGACAACAAAGTTTTCCAGACCATCTGGCAGAAAGGCGAACCACCCATGCAAGATCGTCTCATTGATCTTGGAAAAGATGTTTTCAAAGTACTTGATCATACCGGCGCCCAGAACGGGGCCAATCAACGTACCCGCACCACCAAGGATCGTCATAAGAACGACCTCACCCGATGCGGTCCACTGCATACGCTCGGCACCTGCCAGCGGGTCCATGGATGCCATGAGGCCCCCGGCCAGACCGGCATACATGCCCGAGATAACAAAGGCTGCAAGCGTGTAGGGCCGTGCGTTCAATCCGGTATAGCTCATCCGCGTCTGGTTCGACTTGATCGCACGCAGCATCATGCCGAAGGGGGACCGGAAGATGCGGATCGACATGTAGAAGGCGATGATCATGAAGACCGCAGCCAGATAGTAACCGGCGTTGAACGTGAAAAGCCAGGAGCCCAGTTCCAACTCATAGCTTGAGCGCATTTCAAGGCCGAACAGGGACGGCACCGGGATGTTGCCTGTCGCCGTTTGCGATGCACCAAAGATCCGCGGATCATCAAGGGCCAACTGCAATCCTGTTTCACCGCCTGTGATGGGTGTCAGCACCGAATAGGCCAGCGCAAAGGACATCTGCGCAAAAGCCAGTGTCAGGATCGAGAAGTAGATGCCCGAGCGCCGCAGCGAGATAAACCCGATTAACAGCGAGAAGAGGCCCGCGATCACAACGCTGATTGCAATGGCAGGCAGCACGTTCATGCTGAGCAGTTTGAACATCCACACCGCGCCGTAAGAGCCTGCACCCAAGAAGGCCGCGTGACCAAAAGAGAGATAGCCGGTCAGGCCAAACAGGATGTTAAAGCCGATGGCAAAGATGCCAAAGATCACGAAACGTTGCATCAGGTCAGGATAACCTGCGTTGAACTGCGCCATCTCTGACCCCTCAGGAAAGGGGTTAAGGATGAAGGGGGCCAGCATTGTCAGACCGATTACGATCAGCAACAGCCGGAAGTCTTTCATTTCAAGTCCGAGCATCGGCTTATTCCTCCATCACGCCTTTGCGACCCATCAGGCCACGTGGACGTGTCAACAGAATGATAATTGCAACAAGGTAGATGATGATCTGGTTGATGCCTGGCAGGATGTCGATCACGGCCGACATTGAGGCAAAGCTTTCCAGAATACCCAGCAGGAACCCCGCAGCGACGGCCCCAGGCAAAGAGCCCATACCGCCAACAACAACCACAACAAAGCTGAGCACCAGAAAGTCCATGCCCATGTGGTAGTTGGGTGAGTTAATCGGCGCGTACATCACGCCTGCCAGACCCGCGACCGCTGCCGCGATGCCGAACATGATCGTAAAGCGCTTGTCGATGTCGATGCCCAGCAGCCCCACCGTTTCACGGTCGGCCATGCCAGCCCGCACTACCATCCCGAAGGTGGTGAATTGCAAGAAGGCAAAGACAGCACCGATGATCACGACAGAGAAGAAGAAATAGACCAGACGCCAGTAGGGGTAGATGATCGCATTCGGATCAAAGCCCAAGATCACACCAAAATCAAAGCTGCCGACAAAGGCTTCGGGGGCCGGTGTTGGGATCGGGTTGGCACCATAGAAGTATTTGACGATTTCCTGAATCACGATGGCAAGACCAAAAGTCACAAGGATCTGGTCCGCGTGGGGGCGCTTGTAGAAGTACTTGATCAGGCCGCGCTCCATGGCAAACCCGATGCCGACCATGATCGGAATAGCGATAATGATAGAAATCGGGACCGCCCAGTCGATGATTGTATCACCGGCGGCTTGCCCGAAGAGATCATAAAGATAGGGGACATCGACTTGCAGCGGGTTGCCAAGAAAGTCTGTCCGCGTCTCGTCCACAACTTTGTGGCTGAGTGTCAATATATTGCTGACCGTCACAGCAACGAAAGCGCCGAGCATGAACAAAGCGCCATGCGCAAAGTTGACGACACCCAAGGTGCCGAAGATGAGCGTCAGACCCAGCGCAATCAACGCATAGGCCGAGCCTTTGTCCAGCCCGTTAAGGATTTGAAGAATGAACTGGTCCATCTGGTGACCTCTGATCAGTTGTGGGAATGCGCAAAGGGTGCGCGCCATCATACCACAGCCGATAATTGGCGTAGCATGACCTTATGAAAAAGGGGAAACAGGCCACCCAAAGACTGGGTGACCTGCGAATGTTTGGCTTATGCGCCTGGGTTACATGTACCCAATGCACCACCAGCGAACTGCGGGTGATCTGCTGGGTATGTGACCTGAGCGACCGGTGTGACTTCGACGATTTCGAGAAGGTCGAACTCGTTTTCAGGGTTCTCTTTACCCTTCACAACCAGCACGTCTTTGAAGCACTGGTGGTCTTCGCCGCGGTACAGTGTTGGGCCGTTGCCCAGACCGTCGAACTCGAAGTCTTCGAGCGCTTCGACAACCGCACATGGGTTGAACGAACCGGCGCGTGTAACCGCGTCAGCATAAAGCAGCGTCTGCACATAGCATGTGTGTGCAGCCTGTGACGGCGGGAAGCCGTACTTTGTACCGAACGAACGGACAAATGCCTGCGACCCTGCGTCCTGCAGCGACCAGTGCCAGTTTGTAGACCCGAAGATGCCCTTAACGTTGGCGCCCGCACCCTTCGCCATCAGGCGAGAGTAAAGTGGAACGACGATCTCGAAGTTCTTGCCGTTGGCTTGGGCTTCACGCAGGCCGAACTGAACCGCGTTGGTCAGGGAGTTGACCATGTTCCCGCCGTAGTGGTTCAGAACCAGAACGTCGGCACCCGAGTTCAGAACAGGCGCAATATAGGAAGAGAAGTCAGTCTGTGTCAGCGGTGTTTTCACAGCGTTCACAGTTTCCCAACCCATAGCTTCTGTCGAAGACCGGACAGCTTCTTCTGTGGTGTAACCCCAGTTGTAGTCCGCTGTCAGGTGATATGCCTTACGGTCAGTGCCGTAGTTGGCTGCAAGCACAGGGGCGAGCGCCGCACCGGACATGTAAGAGTTAAAGAAGTGGCGGAAACCGTTGGCCCGCTTGTCTTTACCTGTTGTGTCGTTGGAGTGGGTCAGACCCGCCATGAAGATCACGCCAGCCTCTTGGCAAAGCGCCTGCACAGCCACAGCCACACCCGAGGACGAACCACCGGTGATCATGATTGCGCCGTCTTTCTCGATCATCGAACGGGCAGATGCGCGCGCCGCGTCAGACTTGGTCTGCGTGTCGCCAGTCACATACTTAACTTCGCGGCCCAGAATACCGGTGCCGTCCAAAGCCTGTGACGAGAATGTCGACATCATGCCGCCGTCACCGCCACCGTTGAGGTGCTCAACCGCCAGTTCATAGGCGCGCAGTTCGTCTGCACCCTCATCCGCGTAGGGGCCTGTCTGTGGTACGTTGAAACCCAAAACGACTTCACTGTCGCTTGGCGCATTTGTGAAACCGGCATGTGCATCCGCACGCAGATACTGCGGCAGAGCGAGACCAGCACTGGCAACCATACCAGTTTTGAGCACACCACGACGCGAGAAATTTGATTTGGACATTATTATCCTCCCTAAAGATTGATGCCGGTTACTCCTCCTCGGACAACCAGCGAGCACTTTACAGTACAAGCTCAGTCTGGGGGGTGGTTGACGTTTTCGACAACAAACCATTGAGGGGGCTGGACTTATTTGTAAATAAGTGAACAGTAATCAAAACGAATTAGTAAATGCTTTTGCTTGCACCCGCAGAAAGCTACTGAAACCAATGGGGGAATTTACAGTGCCTCATCAAAGGCTCGTTGGTTCGCGTATCCGCGAAAAGCGTCTTGACCGTGGCCTCAGGCAGGCCGCTGTTGCGGAAACAGTAGGTATCTCGCCATCTTATTTGAACCTCATTGAACACAACAGGCGCAGAATCGGTGGGAAATTGCTGGCTGACTTGGCGCGTGTGCTTGATGTCGACACATCGCTTCTGGCTGACGGGGTGAACCGTGAGACGCTTGACCAGATGCGCGGTGCCGCTGCAACGATGGGTGGCGCCATTGAAGTGGACCGGACTGAAGAGCTGGCGGCACGTTATCCGGGGTGGGGGGCGCTGATCGCGGCGCAAGCCCGCAAGATTGCGACGCTCGAAGAACGAAGCCGCATTTTGACAGACCGGATTTCCTATGACCCCCATCTTGCGGGGTCATTGCATGAAGTGATCTCGGCGGTCAGTGCAATCAGATCGTCGGCATCTATTCTGGTGGGGCCCGAAGAGCTTGATCAGGACTGGCAGCGCCGGTTCCATGAAAACATTCACACCGACAGCGTCCGCTTGGCCAGCAGCAGCGAAGCGCTGATTGCCTATCTCGAAGCGCCTGAGGGTGTCTTGGAGCAATCAGGTTCGCCTTTTGAAGTGGTCGAAAGCTACTTAGAGCAAACGGCATTTCACATTGCGCCACTTGAAGAAGGTGTCGATCCCGCAGTTGTTTTGCAGCAATCGGAACTGGAAGAGCCAGCCCGGTCTGTGCTGTCTGGGCTGCTGCAACGCTATGCAGCCGATGTCGCGCAATTGCCGCTGGCCACGTTTGAAAAGGCATGCCGCAAACACAATTATGATCCGGCGATGCTGGCCCAAACTTTCGGCGTTCCTTTGCCCGTAGCGATGCGCCGTCTGGCGCAGTTGCCGCCGAACAATGGCCACCCGCCCCTGGGGTTGGTGATCTGCGATGCGGCCGGGGCGTTAACCTTTATAAAATCCGTATCGGGTTTCACGATGCCGCGTTCGGGCGGTGCCTGTCCGCTTTGGCCGCTTTACGGCGCATTGAGCAGGCCGCACCAGCCAATTCGATTGGATGTGGAAATGCCGGGACGGAACCCCACACGGTTCCTATGCTTTGCCCTGGCAGAATCGATTGGCCCGACACCGTTTGATGCGCCACCGGTGTTGCAAAGTATGATGTTGGTGATGCCGGACTCGCCCGAACCTGTGGCGACCCCGCATCCGGTCGGGGTGTCATGCCGGATTTGCCCGCGCAATAACTGCCCCAGCCGCCGCGAACCGGCCCTGAGAGGCATGGGCCCAAAAACTGAGCTTTGACAGGCACTCAGTTTGGCGTGATAGTCCTGTCTCGGGGAGGTCGCTGTGCGACAAGGGATGAATGACAGGGAGGCGATGAGATGGGCAAACGTGTCCTTCTGATCGAAGATGAGCCGAATATCATCGAGGCGATCAGTTTCATTCTGTCCCGTGACGGATGGACCGTGCACACGCATGAGGATGGCACATCGGCGATGGACAAAGTCCTTGCCTTGCCGCCTGATGTGATCATCCTTGATGTGATGCTGCCCGGACGCAGTGGTTTCGATATCCTGCGCGATCTGCGGGGCCATGATCTGACCAAGAAGACACCTGTCATGATGCTGACCGCGCGCGGACAAGATAAGGACCGGGACCTGGCCATGCGGCTTGGGGCCAATTTGTTTATGACAAAGCCGTTTTCCAACACAGAGGTGCGCGATCAGGTGCGCAATCTGATGGGGGCATGAGCCGCAAGCCGACACCTCCGGTCTTTTTGCAACGCGCCAGTTATCGGCAACGACGGATCAGGGACGCCGCAAAGCTTGTGCCTTTCCTGGGGATCATTTTGCTCGCAATGCCCTTGGCATGGTCCAGCGGCGCGGGCGAAGAGGCGATCGATTCAGCGGGTTTGCTGTATGTTTTCGGTGCTTGGGTCGTGCTCATCCTTCTGACAGCACTCTTATCAAGTCTGATGCGCGCTGATGCGTCGCTTTCGACAAAGGACACGCCCGAACAATGATGTCGTTTAACGCCCTGATTCTTGTGGCGCTGGGCTATGTTGTGTTTCTTTTCACGGTTGCGTTTCTTGCCGAGCGTCGCGCGGCGCATGGGCATTCCAACTGGCTGACCTCTCCTTTGATCTACACGCTGTCACTCAGCATCTATTGCACGGCGTGGACTTTTTATGGTGCCGTGGGCTATGCGGCGCGGTCGGGACTAGAGTTTGTGACGATCTACCTTGGCCCCACGCTGGTGATGGTGGGCTGGTGGTGGATTCTCAGACGGCTGGTGCGCATTGGTCGCGCACAGCGGATCACCTCTATTGCGGATCTTGTGTCATCGCGGTTCGGGAAATCAACGCAACTGGGCATGATTGTGACCATCATCTCGGTCATTGCGGCGACACCCTATATCGCGCTGCAATTGCAATCCGTGACACTGTCATTTGCCGTGTTCGCACAAAGCGAAGGTGTCAGCTGGGATCAACCCGACTTTGTCGCCTCGGGGATGTGGGTCGCAATCGGGCTTGCTGTCTTTACGATCATTTTTGGCACCCGAAATCTTGATGCGAACGAACGTCACCACGGTGTCGTAATTGCCATCGCGGTCGAGGCGGTGGTCAAGCTGTGTGCACTGGTGGCCGTGGGTGTTTTTGTCGTCTGGGGGGTCGCCGGAGGCCCGGGCGAGATGCTGAACCGCATCGACCAGTCAGAAATCGTTTTGTGGAATCAGGACGGTGGCCGCTGGATTAGTCTGATTTTCCTTTCCGGCGCTGCTTTGCTGTGTCTGCCACGTATGTTCCAGGTGCTTGTGGTGGAAAATGCGGACGAGCGGCACCTTCATATCGCAAGCTGGGCCTTCCCTCTCTACCTTTTCATGATGAGCCTGTTTGTCGTACCCATCGCGGTGGTCGGTCTTGACCTGCTTCCGGCGGGCAGCAATCCGGACCTTTTTGTCCTGACCGTTCCACTTAGCGAGGGGCGGGGCGGATTGGCTGTGCTGTCTTTTCTGGGGGGGTTTTCGTCGGCAACATCCATGGTCATTGTTGCGACGATTGCATTGGCCACGATGGTTTCCAATCACATCGTTGTCCCTATCTGGCTGAGCCTGCAGGGCAATCAGCATGCCACTATGTCAGGCGATGTCCGCCATGTCATCTTGCTGGCCCGACGGCTTTCGGTGGTTGGGATATTGATGCTGGGGTTCCTTTATTACCGGATATCCGGTGGGGGAACCGCACTTGCCGCGATCGGGCTGATTTCCTTTACCGGTGCTGTGCAGATTCTACCGGCAATGATCGGCGGTATCTTTTGGCGCGGGGCAACGGGCGTGGGGGCCGCTGCCGGGTTGATCACCGGCCTTGCTGTCTGGATGTGGACATTGTTCCTGCCCAGCTTCGGGATCGACGCGATTATCAGTCAGGCCACATTTGAAAGCGGTCCATTGGGCGTGTCATGGCTTAGACCGCAAGCGTTGTTTGGCGTGGATGGACTGGATCCTTTGGTGCACGGCATTTTGTGGTCAATGCTGCTGAACACCGGCGCGTTTATTGTAGGCTCTTTGCTGTCCTTTCCAGCGCCATTGGAACGCCTGCAAGGGGCACAGTTCGTAAATGTATTCGAGCATTCCAGCGCCGCACCGGCTTGGTCTGCCGCAGCGACAGGGGCAGAAGATCTGCTGATCATGGCGCAGCGGATCATGGGCAGCAAAGAAGCCCAGGCCTTGTTCACGCAAGAGGCCGCGCGCCAAGGCAAGGCTGGCTATCTGCCCGAAGTGACACCTGATTTCATTGAACAGCTTGAGCGCGTCTTGGCAGGCTCTGTTGGGGCCGCCACGGCACATGCGATGATCGGGCAGCTGATCGGCGGCAGCAGCGTATCGGTCGAAGATCTGATCGCGGTGGCGGACGAAGCGGCACAGATTCTGGAATATTCCAACCGGTTGGAAGCCAAGTCGCAAGAACAGGAACGTACCGCCCGCGCCCTACGGGCCGCAAATGACAAGCTGACAGCGTTGTCGATACAAAAGGATGCGTTTCTGAGCCAGATCAGCCACGAATTGCGCACGCCCATGACGTCGATCCGGTCATTCTCGGATATTTTGCGCGATGGCGATATGAACACGGCAGAGCAGGGACGCTATGCCGGCATCATCCATGATGAGGCGGTCCGGCTGACGCGGCTTTTGGACGATCTTCTGGATCTGTCTGTTCTTGAAAACGGCCAAGTGGAACTGCGAGAACAGACCGGTCAGCTCTCTGATTTGTTGGACCGGGCGGTGCGGGCTGCCGGCATGCATGACGGCGTGCTGGAGATCAGACGCGATCATGCGTGCGAACAGTTGACCCTGACGACAGATCTGGACCGTTTGACCCAAGTGTTCATCAATCTGATTGCGAACGCGCGCAAATATTGTGATGCGCAAAAGCCTGAATTGGTTATCAGCGTCAAACGGGATGGCGACAGATATGTCGTCGATTTCAGTGATAACGGCAGTGGTATTGACCCTGAAAACCAAGAGCTGATCTTTGAAAAGTTCTCACGCGTGGCTGACGGATCAAAGGCGGGTGGCGCAGGATTGGGGCTGGCGATTTGCCGCGAGGTGATGCACCGGTTAGGCGGTGAAGTCACCTATGTGTCACAGCATCAGGGGGCGGCTTTCCGTGTACGCTTGCCACACGTCACCGCTGCGGTTGCGTTAGAAGAAACGTAACCAATTTTCCGTATCACAGCGGCAAAGCATCTGTGGCGGGCGTATGACTGAAAGC
Organism: Yoonia sp.; assembly: GCA_023263855.1. Lineage (GTDB taxonomy): Bacteria > Pseudomonadota > Alphaproteobacteria > Rhodobacterales > Rhodobacteraceae > Yoonia. The sequence continues at coordinate 31,749 of JALQUF010000005.1, forward strand.
ACACAAGTGACATTGCTGCGGCGGATGACCCGTCCGCAAGGGCAGGAGGCCACGGTCAATCCGCTGACCTCTTCGCGTGCGGTGCGTTTGGCGTTGACCAAGGCGGCCAATGATACGGTCGGATTGGTCCTGACGGTGCAAAGTGTAGCCGAAGAAACCACTGATCTGGATGATATGCTGGGGTCGTTGGCGGATGATCTGATGCTGGTTGCGCTGCAGCGCGCGGATCATCTTGTGGGGTTGATCGCGCTTGATCTGGAAATGCGGGCCGCTGTTCTTGAGATGGAAACGATGGGCGCGGTGCTGGCACAGCCCGCAGAACAGCGTGTGCCGACCCGCACCGATAAAATGCTGTGTGATCCACTTGTTGCGGCCTTCCTTGCGGCCTTTCCAGCGGCAGTGGCGGGAACCGCGCTTGAGGGCTGGATAGATGGCGTCATACCTGGTGACAGGGTCGAAACAGTGCGCGCCGCTGGGCTTATTCTGGCGGATTGCACCTATCGCATTGTGCGGCTGAGCGTTGACCTGGGTGTTGCGGATCGTCAGGCGCAGGTGGTCATGGTCTTGCCAGTGGTGCAGGAAGTGACGGAAACGGTGGTGGCACCGCAAGAAACGGTTGATTGGGACGCAACATTTCAGGATGCCGTGTCGCATGCACCAGCTTGCCTAACCGCGCTATTGCACCGTTTTCCGGTATCTTTGGCCACTGCGCAGGGGCTGCAGGTTGGGTCTGTGCTGCCGCTGCCGGGGTGTACGGTTCATTCGGTCCGGCTGCTGTCCCCTGATGGCACAGGGGTGGCACAGGCAAAGTTAGGTCAGGTGGGGGGGTATCGTGCGGTCCGCCTTGAAGCAGCGCCGGCTTTGCAGCTGACGGATTTAGCAGAACCTACGACGCATATTGTGCCGCCGATGTCAGGCACAATGGATATGGCACCTATGGACGATGCGCCTGCCTTGGCTGACTTGCCGGGTGGGCTTGAACAGCAGGGGATCGCGCCGGACAGTATGCCGGACATGGCCGACATACTGCACGATTCTGATATCCCCTAACGTTTGGCCAAAGCGTCAAGTTGGGCCCGCATACCGCCCAAATCATAGCCCGCAGCAGATGTCGCTGCGAGGATATCATCGGCGGGCATCTCGTTGGCTTGGCCAAGCGCCCAGACAATGGAAGACCGTGTCCCTGACGCGCAATAGGCCAGTGTCGGGCCATCCGAGCTGTCCATCGCGGCCTTTTGGGCATCGATCATTTCCATGTTCAAACCTTGGTGGGTGACCGGGATCGACACGAAAGCAAGGCCCGCGTCATGTGCCGCAGCTTCCATCACGCTTGCGTGGTGGCTTGGGGGCACTTCGGCGTCGGGTCGGTTGCAGATGATTGTCTTGAATCCCGCTTCGGCGATGCTGGCGATATCGCCAACATCAATCTGCGGGGAAACGGCATAAGTCGGGCTAAGATTTCGCATGGTCATACACTTTCCTAAACTGCCACCGCGCTTGGGTCCAGCCTGCGGCGCAGACCCGGTGTGACGACCATGCCGGCAACCATCGCCAGCAGGAAGATCACCCCACCGATGCCGCCATAGCCAAGTGACGCAATTGCAGGGCCGGGGCAAAGACCGGCCAAGCCCCAACCCATTCCAAAGAGCGTTGATCCCAGCACAAGGTTGCGACCCACTTTTGGCTCTGGTGGCGTTGGAAAGGCGTCGGCCAGAACCGGCTTGCGACCGACCGTATAGGCCCATGCAATCGCCATCGGGATGATCGCCCCCCCCATCACGAAGGCAAGTGTCGGATCCCAATTTCCAAACACATCAAGCCAACCCTGTACTTTGGTCGTGTCGGTCATGCCGGAAATCAGCAGGCCCAGCCCAAAGGTGGACCCGGCCACAAACGAAACGAAAACGCGCATCAGATCACCCCCAGCAGATGTTTGAACAGCACGACAGTCAGACCACCCGCGCCAATGTAGAAAGCCGTCGAAACGATGCCGCGCAGCGACAACCGCGAGATTCCGCAAACGCCGTGTCCCGATGTGCAGCCGTTGGCAAGCCGTGTGCCAACGCCCACAAGCAGGCCCGCTGCGATGATCACGGCCCAGTTGCTGGTTAGATGTGTTTCCGATCCGCCGACGGCAAAGGCTGCCACGCCGGGTACGACCAGCAAGCCCACAAGAAATGCGGCCCTTTCGGCCCAGTCACTGCGACCGCTGCCATCAACAAGGCCGCCGATTATACCCGACGCCCCCATAATCCGCCCGTTCACGAGCAAATAAATCGCGGCGGCCGTGCCGATGATCACACCACCGACAAGCCCCAAGATCCAATCCATTGGCATAGTTTTCCCCTATTTTTTGGTGCGCCCTTACAGCGCGTTAACCGGTATTTTGAAGTAGCTTGTCCCGTTGTCCTCAGGATCAGGCAGATGACCGGCGCGCATATTGGTTTGCAACGACGGCAAGATCAGCCGCGGCATCCCCAGCTTGGCATCCCGCTCTTGGCGCATGGCAACAAAGTCCTCCATCGGGCGGCCTTCGCCAATATGCACGTTCAATGCCTTCTGTTCGCCAACGGTGGTTTCCCATGCAAACTCGTCCCGGCCCGGCGCTTTATAGTCGTGCCCCACGAAAATGCGTGTTTCATCAGGCAAGCTCAGGATTTTCTGGATCGAGGCAAAAAGATCCTCGGCCGATCCGCCTGGGAAGTCGCAGCGTGCGGTCCCGAAATCAGGCATGAAAAGCGTATCACCCACAAAAGCGGCATCCCCGACAACATAGGTCAGGCAAGCCGGAGTGTGCCCGGGTGTGTGCAAGACGTCAGCGCGCATCTGGCCGATGTGGAAACTGTCACCTTCTTTGAACAAGGCATCGAACTGCGATCCGTCACGTTGAAATTCGGTGCCTTCGTTGAAGACTTTGCCAAAGGTGTTCTGGACCACCGTGATATTTTCACCGATCCCGATCTTCCCGCCCAGATGCTCTTGCAGGTAGGGGGCTGCGGAAAGGTGATCGGCATGGACATGGCTTTCCAAGATCCAAGCAACCTGCAAATCCTCGGTCTTGATCCAGGCGATGATTTCGTCTGCTGATGCGGTGTTTGTACGGCCCGAAGCCGGATCATAATCAAGCACGCTGTCCACAATCGCGCAGGCGCGACCTTCGGGTTCACGTACCACATAAGATACGGTATTAGTTGCTTCGTCGAAGAAAGCTTTTACATCTGGTGTCATTTCGATTCTCCTTTGAGCCCCAAGATAATCCGGCTTAAATACATTTCAATGTTGAAATGTATAAAATATTAGGGTAACGTCAACGTATGGAATACGCATTTGAAACACTTGTCGATCCCATGGACGCTGCTGCTGCAGATGCCGCGGAGCTACTGAAATCTTTGTCAAACGCTGGTCGGTTGCGCATTTTATGCGCGCTTGTTCCCGGCGATCTGACGGTTAGCGAACTTGAAACGGCGTTGGGTGCCAGCCAGTCTTATGTGTCTGGCCAGCTATTGCGCCTGCGCAGTGAAGGCTTGGTGGCGTGTGAGCGTGATGGACGCAGTATGCGCTACCGGCTCAATGATCCGCGCGTCAGACCGCTGCTCGAGCGCATTTACGAAGTGTTCTGCCCCGTCGAATAGGGCGCCAGTTCGGCCCTTGCGACCTGCCTGCGGTGCACAGCATCAGGTCCATCTGCAAGCCTGAGGGTGCGCAAGTGCGTCCATTGCCGCGCGAGCGGCGTATCTTGTGAAACGCCCGCTGCCCCAAACATCTGAATGGCCTTATCGGTGATATCCAAAGCTACTTGTGGGGCCACGACCTTGATCTGACTGATCCACGGGGCCGCAGCGCGTTTGTCGCCCTGATCCATCATCCAGGCTGCTTTGAGACACAAAAGGCGCGCCTGCTCGATATCCATCCGGGCCTTTGCGATGATATCGAAATTTTCGCCCAATTGCGCCAGTGGCTTGCCAAAAGCCTGACGCGCGACGGACCGTGTACAAAGAAGCTCAAGCGCTTTCTCGGCCTGACCGATCGCGCGCATGCAGTGGTGTATCCGTCCAGGCCCAAGCCGCCCTTGTGCGATCTCAAACCCGCGCCCTTCGCCCAGCAGAAGGTTCTCGGCCGGAACCCGCACGTTTTCATAGTGGAAATGCATATGGCCATGCGGTGCATCATCGTGTCCATAAACTTCCATCGCGCGCAGCTTGTTGATGCCGGGGGTGTCTGCTGGCACCACCACCATCGCGTGTTGCTGGTGTTTTGGGCCATCAAGCCGGGTGCGGACCATGACGATATGCACCGCACAGCGCGGATCGCCGGCACCGGTTGCCCACCATTTCTGGCCGTTCAGCACGTAGGAATCGCCTTCGCGTTCACAGCGCATTGCAATATTTGTGGCATCCGAGCTGGCAACATCCGGTTCAGTCATCAGATAGGCCGACCGGATTGTGCCTGCCATCAATGGCTTTAACCACTGTTCCTTCATCGCATCCGTTCCGTAGCGCGCAAAGACCTCCATATTGCCGGTGTCGGGGGCGTTGCAGTTGAACACTTCTGCGGCCAAGTGGCTTTTGCCCATTTCTTCGGCCAGATAAGCGTATTCAACCGTGTTCAGTTGCGGCCCATCGCGGAAAGTGTCCCAAAAATTCCAAAGCCTGCGCTCTTGTGCCTTTGCTTTCAGCCCTTCAAGGATTTCTGTCTGACGGGGGGTAAATGACCACCTGTCACCTACGCCGACCTCGGCCAGAAATTCCGCATCAAGTGGCGCAATCTCATCGGTGATCATTGCCTTGACCGCCGCCAGTACCGGTTTCAACCGTTCGGTTTGCCCCAAATCCATTGTCGCGCCTCCCATGCGTTTTGCGCTATCGTGCATCGCTGGGGCAGGGTGTCAATCAATGGGTTGCACAAAGCAGGTCAGATTGCCCTAATGCGGGCATGAATGAAGCCGCACAAAACCTTGGGATCAGCTTGGTTGATCTGGATGCCTATCTCACCCGTGTAATCCCCGGATTTGAAGGGCTGACCACGGTCACGAAATTTGGAACGGGCCAGTCAAACCCGACCTATCAGCTAACGGCAAACAGCGGCACATATGTCTTGCGCAGCAAGCCGCCCGGTCGTTTGCTGCCATCGGCCCATGCGGTTGATCGCGAATTTCGCGTGATGCAGGCGCTGGCGGGAACGGCAGTGCCCGTGCCAGAAGTGCTGCATCTGGCTGAGGCTGACACCTCGCCCAGCCGTCGCGCATTCTTTGTCATGCGCTATGTGCCGGGACGTATCTTCTGGGACCCAGCCTTGCCCGAATGCGACAAAACTGAACGGACGGCGATCTATGATGCCATGAACGCGGCATTGGCCGCATTGCACGATGTCGATGTCACGGCTGTGGGCCTGGGTGATTATGGTAAGCCAGGCAACTACTTTGCCCGCCAGTTGGAACGCTGGAGCAAGCAATATAGGGCCTCGGTTGCGACGCCGAGCGATGCCGTGTCTGACATTATGGCGTGGCTTGCTGCCAATATGCCTGCCGATGACGGGCAGATCGCGCTGGTGCATGGTGATTGGCGGCTCGATAATATGATTTTTGCGCCCGATGGCCCGCAGATTGCGGGGGTGCTGGACTGGGAGCTTTCGACGCTGGGCCACCCGATGGCTGATCTGGCGTATCAGTGCATGCAGTGGCGGCTGCCCAACCAAGGGGATATGCGCGGACTGTCCGGGATAAACCGCGCTGCATGCGGTTTGCCAAGCGAAGCGCAGTACGTGGCGGACTATGCCGCACGCCGGGGCCTGGGACAGATCGACAACTGGCCGTTCTATCTTGTTTTCGCGTTCTTTCGGTTGGCGGCTATTCTGGCGGGCGTCGCTGCGCGGGCTGCGGCAGGCAATGCGTCAAACCCGGAGATGGCCCGTAAATACGGGGCCGCTGTGCCAGCACTGGCGGCAATGGCGACAATCGTGATGCATGAAGGGGCCGAACTTTAGCCCAGCATCACCCCGACGATGACGGCCATCAAGCCGATCATGGACACGAAAAGTGCGGCAAGGTTAATAGGAAGCACCCTGGAAATACGTGCGCGCAGTTCCTCATCGGGTAGGTTGGCGCGCTTGGCGCGTGTCACAGCAACAATGCTGTAAATAATCCCACACAGACCAATGGCCGATAGGGCCGCACCACCCCAGACAACAAATTCCATGACACCTCCGACGTTTTCGCCGATCTATCGCGCGCAGGTGCGCTTCGCAAGGGTTGCAGGCCAATGGGGCAAGGGCTAGTCAGTGGCAACATTTCAGGAGAGCTTTGATGAACGATTCCGTGACCGAGACCGCAAGCACCGTTGCCGGCGAAGAACTGCGTCAGTTTGTTGAGCGCTATGAGCGTCTTGAGGCCGAAAAGAAAGACATCGCAGATGCCCAGAAAGAAGTGATGGCAGAAGCGAAAGGCCGCGGCTACGACACCAAAGTCCTGCGCAAAATCGTAGCGATCCGCAAGCGGGACCAGAACGATCTGGCCGAAGAAGAAGCGGTGATGGAAATGTACATGGCCGCGCTCGGCATGTAATGCTCAGTCGAAGGGGAGGATCAGATCCACCCCTTCCATATCTGCGATCACGTCAAGATCGGCCTCATAGGCGTCGGTCATGGCCTGAACCAGCGGGGCGTTCAGCTCTGGCAGCTCAATAATATCTTCGACAAGCCCTGGCAGGGCATGCATCTCAAGCGTGTCCGCGATCAGTGTTTGGCGCAGTTCAATTTCGCCGGGGGATACAGCGGCGATGCGTGTTTTGAGCGCTTCCAAAGCATCAGCGCTGATGATGTGTGACACGATATCAAGCTGTCCTGCGATTTGTATATCTGCCGAAACCCCTGAAAACAGGCGGATCAGCTCGTCCCAGATCAGGGGTGTATCTTCATTGCACCAAACATAAAGGGGCGTATCTGGGGCGGCGTGCTTGATCCTGCGGATCACATCGGACCAAAGCATTGCGGCCGGTGGCAAGACGCCCAGATACTGGGCCAGACTGCCCACGCCCGCACGGGCCGCCGTTTCCTGCAAGAAGCTTGCGGGATGCCGTATGCCCAAAAAGAGCGATATATCGTCATCGGGGAACAGTTGATGCAATCCCCGGACCTTCTTTTCGGCTTGATGATAAAAGACGCCGTGATCAAAAATACGCTTTGGAATTGTGATGAAGTTGTCGTTGCTCAGCAAAATCCGGCTGATGTTGTCCTCTTCGACGATCGCATCCAACAGCACATCGCGCGCCTCGTCGGTGGGTGCGCCACCAGCTAGGCTTTCAATCGCCTCGCGGATCAGTTTGCGATATTTTCCGGGGCCGGGAACAGCGATACCGTGCTGCAACAGTGTATCAGCGTTCTTAAGGGTCGATTTCAGCAGCCGGTCTTCGTCCGTACAATTCGCGCCGATATGAAATGCGATCTGCATGAAGGTCCTTAGGTGTGATGCGTTGCCCGACATCATAGGCGGATTTCAATGACGTGAAAGCACGATTGCCCGGCCCGCAACTGCGGTCTTTGGCGGGCCGGAACTTTTTTGCGCAAACAGAGCGAAAACACCATTGCGCATCCGCGTTTCCCCCTGCTATACGCCGCGCATCCGGTTTAACCGGTCCACCCGATACGGTGTACCAGTGCCCCTATAGCTCAGCTGGTAGAGCAACTGATTTGTAATCAGTAGGTCCGCGGTTCGAGTCCGTGTGGGGGCACCATTTCTTCACACAGCTTAAAGATTCTAATCAGTGGTCCTAAACTGCGGCCTGTGTATGTCCAGTCAGTCGTTTTGCGGCTGTTTGATCTGTGCTTCGCCAAGGGCCAAGTCCCGATGCCTCGCGGCATGATTGGCAAAAAACGCCTGTGATCTGTGCAAGAATAATGCATTTCGCCCTTTTCAAGTCCGTCTGCATTGTTCACACATTCACCAGCCAAAATATCGGGAGTTGCTGTGTCTCTCTTCTTCATTGTTGCTTTGCCATTCTTTGGCGCCTTGTTGCCGGGGTTGATGAATCCAGCGGGCCGGTCCGCCTGTGCGGGCGTGACATTTACCGTCACATTGGCCGCTTTTGTGGGGTTGCTGACGAACTTGCCCGCCATACTCGCCGGAGAAGTGGTGACGGCTGGAATCGACTGGATGCCGGCGCTCGGGCTGAACTTCACATTGATGCTGGATGGGTTGGGCTTTTTCTTTGCGCTTTTGATCCTCGGTATTGGTCTTTTGGTGATTGCCTATGCTCGGCAATATCTAAGCCGTGACGACAATATGGGTGAATTCTTTACCTATTTGCTGCTGTTTCAAGGCGCGATGGTGGGGATCGTTCTAAGCGACAACATACTGCTTTTGCTTATTTTTTGGGAGCTGACCTCGCTGTCATCATTCCTGTTAATCGGGTATTGGAAGCACCTTCCTGCTGGCCGTCAGGGTGCGCGTATGGCGCTAGCTGTCACTGGCATGGGCGGGCTGGCAATGATCGGTGGCATGCTGATTTTGGGTCAGATCGTGGGCAGTTATGACCTGAGCGTCATTTTGCAAAACCGCGAGCTTATTCAGGCGGACCCGCTTTATTTACCGGCTTTGATCCTTATCCTGACAGGGTGTTTTGCGAAATCCGCCCAGTTCCCGTTTCATTTCTGGCTACCGCACGCGATGGCCGCGCCGACTCCGGTGTCGGCCTACCTGCACTCTGCCACGATGGTAAAGGCGGGTATTTTCCTGATGGCACGGATGTGGCCGGTTCTGTCTGGGACCACCGAATGGTTTATCATCGTGACAACGGCGGGTTTGGTGACGATGGTCTTGGGCGCGGTGATTGCGCTGTTCAAACATGATCTCAAGGCCTTGCTTGCCTTTTCGACCGTCAGCCATTTGGGCCTGATTACCATGTTGTTGGGAACAGGCACGGCGTTCGGTGCCATGGCGGCGGTCTTTCACATCCTGAACCATGCCACGTTCAAGGCGGCTTTGTTCATGTCCGCGGGTATCATCGACCATGAGGCGCACACCCGCGATATCAGGCGCTTGGGGGGCTTGCGCAGTTTGATGCCTGTGACCTTTGTGATCGTGTCACTTGCGGCTTTGTCGATGGCCGGCATCCCGTTGCTTAACGGGTTTTTGTCCAAGGAAATGATGCTGGAAGAGGCCAACCACACAGTGCTTTTCAACAGCCCGTGGTTGGTTCCTGTGCTGGCAACGGTTGGCGCACTCTTTTCCGCGGCGTATTCCTTCCGGCTGATCAGCCATGTGTTCTTTGGCCCCGTGCGGGATGACTATCCGGCCAAGCCGCATGACCCGCCAGCGGGCATGTGGTTGCCGCCTGCGTTGCTGATTATTCCGGTCATTCTGATTGGTGTCGCTCCGTTCCTCGCAGAACCGTTTGTCAAGCTGGTGACAGCTGCGGTGCTGGGTGATGCGGCTGAAATGCCCTCAGCTCATCTGAAACTCTGGCATGGCTTGGTGCCGGCGCTTTATATGTCGATCATCGCCGTTGTGGGCGGTGTGACGATGTTGGCGCTCTTTAAACCAGCCTTGCGCATTTGGGATGCCTTGCCGCGCCCCGAGGCGAAAACGATCTTCGACGCCCTGGTCGGGGCGACCGTCAAGCTGTCTCAGGCTTTGATCTTGCCACTGCACAACGGCGCGTTCACGCGCTATGCTGCCATTGGCACTGTCACGATTGTTGTCGCTGGCTATTACGCTTGGTCAACAGGAACGGTCGGTGCGCCGATGCATGCGATGCAGACGGCGGACCCTGTGCTGATTTCAGGGTGGGGGATGTTGGTCGCCGCGACCATTGGTATGGTCTTCCTGCACCGCAACCGGTTCTTATCGCTAATCCTGATGGGGATTGTGGGGCTGATGGTCTCAATCGGGTTTGTATTCCTCAGCGCCCCTGATCTTGCGATGACACAGTTCACTGTTGAGGTGGTCACGATCATTCTGATGTTGCTGGCCTTGAATTTCCTGCCCAATCGGACCCCGGTTGAAAGCACGGTCCTGCGCCGGATGCGTGATGTGGCGGTGGCAGTTGCTGGTGGATTGGCAAGTTTCGGGCTGGCCTATTACTACATCCTGCGTGATCCGGTCAGCACCTCAATCTCTGAGTTCCATCTGGCGAATTCCTACAAAGGCGGTGGCGGCACCAATGTGGTCAACGTTATTCTGGTCGACTTCCGTGGCTTTGATACGTTTGGCGAGATCATCGTGCTCAGCATCGCGGCCTTGCTGATCTATGCATTGACCGAAGCCTTGCTTTCCGGGCCCGTTCGGTCGCGCCTGTTGAACCGCGAACCGGATCAACCACAGGCAGGCGGTGTGCACCCGATGATGATGGTTGTTCTGACCCGCGTGATGATGCCCGTTGTAATGATGGTGGGTTTTTACATCTTTCTCAGCGGGCACAACGAACCGGGTGGGGGCTTTATCGCCGGTCTGATCGTTTCGATCGGTGTGGTGATGCAATATATGGCCAGCGGCTTTTCCTGGGCATCTGCGCGGTTGCGCTATCCTTACCACGGCGTGATCGGGGCAGGGGTGCTTGCGGCGGGGTTCACCGGGATCGGTGCGTGGTTCGTGGATAAACCTTTCCTGACCTCGGATTTCACATATGTGCGCATTCCGCCCTTCGAAAAATTCGAACTGGCCACAGCAGCCCTGTTTGATGTGGGCGTGTTTCTTTCGGTTGTGGGTGCTGTGATGCTGTCACTTGAGAGCTTCTCACGGCTGGCGCGCCGCTCTGAATCGATTGAAAGCGAATACCCGATGGATATTGATCCTTCGCGACAAGATCAGCCACCCCAAGCAACGCAGGGGGGTGTGTAGAATGGAATTTCTGATTGCATCTGCCATTGGTGTCATGACGGCCGCCGGGATCTATCTTGTGCTGCGGTTGCGGACGTTCCCGGTGATTTTGGGGATCTCATTGTTGACCTATGCGGTGAACGTATTCTTGTTCACGTCAGGCCGCGTAATTCCCGGTGCGCCGCCGGTATTGCGCGATAATGTCACGACTTATACCGATCCGTTGCCGCAGGCCTTGGTCCTGACAGCGATTGTGATTTCGTTCGGCATGACAGCGGTCGTTGTCATGATGGGTTTGGGGGCTTTCCTCGGCTCTGACGATGATCATGTGGATGACCAGCCCGATACACCCCAAGATAAGCCGGAGGGTTCAGCATGACCCATTGGCTTATTGCACCGATTGTCTTGCCGGCGATGCTGGCGCCGTTCATCGTCTTGGCGGCGCGCTATCACATTGGCATTCAGCGGGTGTTCTCGATCGCCGGCGTCGTGATCCTTGTTGCAATTTCAGGTGGTTTGGCATGGGCCACATCTGACGGGACAGTTATGCTGTACCAGCTGGGTGATTGGTCCGCGCCTTTCGGGATTGTTTTGGTTGGCGACCGGTTATCGACGATGATGATCTTGCTGACCTCGGTTCTGGCGCTGTTTGTCCTGATTTACGCCGTTAGTTCCGGTTGGGACAATCGCGGCTGGCATTTTCATGCGCTGTTCCAGTTTCAGTTGATGGGGATCTTGGGCGCCTTTCTGACAGGTGATCTTTTCAACCTGTTTGTATTCTTCGAGGTCCTGCTGATCGCCTCTTACGGGCTGATGATCCACGCAGGCGGAACGGTGCGATTACGCGCCGGTGTTCAATATGTGCTGTTCAACTTGATCGGATCGACGCTGTTCCTGTTCGCGCTGGGGGCGATATATGCCGAGACTGGCACGCTCAACATGGCTGATCTGGCCAATCGGGTCACGCTGATCAGCGCCGAGGAAACCGTTGGTATCCGCGTCGCGGCCGTGTTGCTGCTGCTTGTCTTTGCGATCAAGGCGGCCCTGGTCCCACTGCATTTCTGGCTGCCTTCCAGCTATGCCGAGGCACCGGCTCCGGTGGCGGCGCTCTTTGCGATTATGACGAAAGTGGGGGCTTATGCGATCATCCGGGTGTATACCCTGATCTTCCCGCCCGAACTTGCGGCGACAGCGGGGCTGCATGATACGTGGCTTCTGCCTGCGGCGCTGGTCTCGCTGGCGATTGGCATGGTGGGCGTGTTGGCAGCCAAGCATTTTGACCGGTTGGTCGCCTTTTCGATCATCGGGTCGATGGGCATGGTCATGGTGTCGATTGCGCTGTTCACACCCCAAGGCATCGCGGCTGCCCTTTACTACATCGTGCACTCGACACTTGCAGGGGCGGCCTTGTTCCTGATCGTTGATCTGGTGCGATCCAGCCGTGCCAACCTTGAGCTGACGCCGCAAGCGCCTGTTGCCGGTGCGACCTTCACGGCCAGCCTGTTCTTCGTTGCGGCGATTGCCATGGCCGGATTGCCGCCATTGTCGGGGTTTCTGGGCAAGTTATTGGTGCTGGATGCGTCGTTCGGCTCAGACTTGATGGTCTGGATCTGGGCCGTTGTTCTTGGCTCTAGCCTGATCAGTATTGTGGGCTTTGCGCGTGCTGGCAGTATGCTGTTCTGGAAAGCCAAAAGTGTTGCGCCCCCCGTGGATGCAGTCCAAGCGCCGGCTCCGGCAACGATGTCATATGTGGCGATCGGTGGATTGATCACACTTTTGGCGCTGCATACTGTTTTTGCGGGCCAAGTGCATCAGTACACGTCGTCTATCGCGGCACAGTTGTTTAGCCCCGAGCCCTATATCACCACGGTGATCGACACACCGGGTAAGCTTAGTGAACCGACGGAGGATCATTGATATGGGACGTGCGCTGCATTGGTTGATCCCGCACCCGCTTTTGACACTGATCCTGACAATTGTCTGGATGCTGCTGCAAAATGAAATCTCGGCGGGGATGATTGTTTTTGGGTTTATCCTGGGCGTCATCATCCCGTGGGGGACATCGGTATGGTGGCCCGACACACCGAAAAGCTTTCGCGTGGGCAAGATGGCCAGTTTCAGTCTGGTCGTGATCTGGGATATCATTGTCGCCAATATCGAAGTCGCTTGGATCGTACTGACCGTGCCGTCTTCAAAGCTGAAACCTGCGTGGATCGTTGTGCCGTTGCAATTGCGCCAGCCCGAAGCCATTACGATGCTTGCAGGCACGATCACCCTGACACCCGGCACGGTTTCGGCGGATCTTGCCAGTAACGGGCGCAGTCTGTTGGTGCATGTGTTGCACACAGATGATCCTGACGCCGTGCGCGATGATATCATCACCCGCTATGAGGCCCGTCTATTGGAGATATTTGCATGATCCTTGCGACACAGTTTCTGAACATCGCTTTGGTAATCACCTTTCTGGCGCTCGCGCTGGGGCAGGTGATGTCAATGGTGCGTCTGGTCTTGGGCCCGACTTCGGGTGACCGCGTGCTTGCGCTTGATACGATGGTGATCAATGCGCTGGGCCTTGTGATTGTGCTGGGCATCTACAAAGGCGTGCAGATCTATTTTGAGGTGGCCTTGCTGATTGCGATGCTGGGCTTTGTGTCAACCGTTGCCTTGGCACGTTTCATTTTGCGGGGGGACATTATCGAATGACCGCACAGATTATCGGAACCTATTTCGTTTGCCTGTCACTGATCATCGGGTCTGGTTTTGTGCTGGTGGGGGCCATCGGTTTGTTGAAGTTCAACGACCCCATGACGCGCCTGCACGCGCCAACAAAGGTTGGGACCGTCGGCATCGGGATGTTGCTGATCGCGTCGATCATCCATTCGTTTGATATTGGACAGCCGTCAACGCATGAGCTGTTGATCATGGCTTTCCTGTTTGTGACAGCACCGATTTCAGCAAATTTCATCGGGAAGGTGAATATTCACTGCAAGGCCTGCGACACACCACCGCCGCCGGCAGATGGTGACACGTGGTCTACACTCGATGTGCCCGACCAAGAGAGCGAGCGCTGATCAGATCGATCTGCTATTCCAGATCACGACGATCCACGATGGCCGCACCGTCAGCGAGTTGATCGTTGGGATGTGTGATAACCGCCATACCCTCTGTCAGGCCATCAAGAACTTCGGCGAATTGCGCACCTTGTCGCCCCAGACTGACACGTTGTTCGGTCGCGATGCCATCCGAGGCGGTAAAGACCGTCCAATCCCCATCCCGTTTGAAAAGCGCGCTGAGCGGCACCTGCAAGGCATCGTCATTGCGCCACTCTGTGATCCGCAGAAAGACGGAGAAGCCATCGCCAAGGGCTTGCCGCTGGTCTTGTGGGCTGGTGATGTCAAAGACTGCGTCCAAACGCTGCTCTTCGATCCCGAGCGCCGAGACTTTGGTTTCCGCCGCTGGCGCGATGCGGGTCAAGGTCGCATCAAGGGCCGTTGGCCCCCCCCATCTTTCAACCACCGCACGCGCGCCAGGTCGCAGGCGCACCGCATCATTTGACAGCAGATCGGCGACAATTTCCAACGCGGCCGGATCGCCCAGACGCAGCAACGGTGCGCCGGTGACAACGGGGCGTTCGCTGGTTTCGGCGATGCTAAGCACAACGCCATCGGCTGGCGCGGTGATCTCAATGCAGCAGCTGGCATCGACTTGTGCTTGTGATTGCGGTGTTTGCAACATGGTCTCGGCGCGGTTCAGGGTGCTTTGCGCCATGTCGATGCGGGCCTCTGCCGCCTCAACTGTGCTTTGTGCAATCGCAAGGCGTTGAAGCGCATCTTCCAACTGGGTCAGCGACACGACATCACGCTCCAGCAGGGTCTGGGTCCGCTCATAATGTGATCGCGCCAGATCACGTTCTTCGGTGGCTTGGGTCAAACTGGTTTGTGCAACATGCAACGCGGCTTCAGCCTCGGCCACGGTGGCCTGAGCCTGCTGCATGGTGCGGCTGTCCAGAAGAGACGGGGCTGCGGGGCGCACGATGGCGACAACGGTTTCGCCGGCGACGACCGGATCGCCCACCTGCACCGGTGAGCGCAGCGCCGTGCCCGTGATGGGGCTGGCGATATCGTAGATTTCCTTGATCCGGGTGACACCATCAGCGTTGATTGTCACCTCTAGCGGCCCGCGTGCAACGACATGCACGTCAACGGGAACCGGATCTTCCTTAAAGGCGACATAGCCCAGCCCGAGCATAAGTGCCGCTCCAAGCCCAATCAGACCGAGTGTGCGTGGTTTCAAGGACATCGCTTACTCCCTTACTTTCATCACAGAAACGAGGTTTTGTTTATCCAGTCTGCGCCGGACCAGCATAACGGATGCAAAGCTTGCCAAAAGCACGAAAAAACTGGCTCTGGCAAAGATTGCGGGGTGCAGCACAAGAGGCATGTTATACAGATCGCTGGAAAAACTGTTGGCCATTGCGTTGGCAATCTGCGCGCCGATCCACCAGCCTAGTGGTTGCGCAAGCAAGGACAACAACAAGGTTTCCCCGAACAGGATGTATGAGACTTCAGCCCGGGTGAAGCCAAGAATCCGCAGGCTGGCCAATTCGCGCGCCCGCTCGGACAGCTGGATGCGCGCGCCGTTATAGGTCACACCAACTGTGATCAGCAGCGCAATGATGATGTAGACAAGGTTCATCGCCCCGATGCTTTGCTCGATTGTATCCGAAAAAGACCGGCGGGTGTCGGACATCATCACGATGCTGACCAGATTCGGAATATCCTTCAATCTGGCGTGCAAGTCCAATACCTCGGCATCATCAAGCGAGACATTGACCAGCGATATACGGGAAGACTGGCGCAACAGGCTGTTGACGTAGTCAAGATCCATATACGCGCCCAGCCCGAAGTACTGCGCAATTGTGCCGGTCACGGTCAGTATATGGGTTTCTTTGCGCCCCCCTAGAAATTCCGCTGCGACGCGGTCCCCAATCCCGACATCCAGATGCATGGCAAGGCGCTCTGTCAGAACGACACCACCGGGCGGGACATCAAGTGCAGCACCTGTACTGTCGATCACCCGTGACAGGTCTGTGCCGGGGTGGCTGGCCTGAATCGTCGTGCGCTTTTCGTGGATGCCGCTGCGCAGAATGACCGGATGGAACTGCTGCCCTTCGGTTTGCAGCACGGCGGGCAATGCGGCGGTCGTGGACAAGACGCTCTGCGGCATGTCATGCGAGAACACCAACATCGCGTCCTGCCGATTACTTTCATAGAATGCGCTGTCTACGATCTTGTCCAGGGCGTAATCAAAGAATGACGGCGCGACGATCGTCGACACCGCCAGCGCAAGCCCCAGCGTGGTCAGCGCGCTGCGTACCGGCCAGCGAAACAGACTGCGCAGGATCATGACCGTTGGCTGGCTCAACCGCATGTTGGCCATTGCGCGGTCGATCAGGGAACGTTTGAACTTTGGCGGTGCAGGGGGCTGCATCGCGATAGCGGGGGCCAGACGCGCGGCCTTGATCGCGGCCTGTGTGGCCCCCAGCGTTGTGGTCAGCAATGCCGCAATACCAGATACCGCATAGACCCAAGGCGAGGTGCGGAAGATCAGGAAGGGAAAATCAAAATACTGCGCATATTGGCCTGCCAGCAACCGGGCAAGCCAACCGCCCACGCCCCAGCCGATCCCGACCGCGACGACCGCGATCAAGCCCGCCAGCATCAGATAGTGCAGACACACCTCAAGGTTTGAATAGCCCACTGCTTTCAGCAGGCCGATCTGGCTGCGCTCCAGCATGATGATCCGCCCCATCACCATACTGACCAGAAAGGCCGAAATGCCAAAAAAGATCGGTGGCAGGATCGAGGCCATGTTCCGCAATTGCGCGATTTCGGCGTCAATGAAGCTGTCTGATGGGTGCAGGTCGCGGCCATAAGCCCCCAAACTGCCGTAGGGATCAAGCAGGCGGTCAACCTCTGCGATGATTGCCATGCGCGATACCCCCGCCGTCAACTTAAGCGACACGTCATTGAACGCCCCGGTCATGTCAAAGGCGGCGGCCACGGCAGGTTGCGGCATCCAGATAATCCCGAAGGTGGCATTGTCGGGCATCAGCGCTCCGGGGCCGATTGTATAGATAAACTCCGGCGATTGTGCGGTGCCGGTGATCGTCAGTTGCCGTTTCTGGCCGTTGAGGTTAGCGGAGAAGGTATCTCCCAGTGCAAAACCATTGGCGATGGCAAAATTGGCGTTCACCATGACTTCGGTCGTGGACGTAGGATCAGGCAATCGGCCGGTGGTCAGGACCGGCACATTCAGACGTGGCGTACCGTCAATGGGCAATGACAGGATGCGTCCGGTCACACTGCGTGGATTGCCCGGCACATCAAGAACCGTATTGCCCGTGGTTCGGGTTTCCACCGCCCAGACCCCGTCAATCGCAGCCAGTTCCACCGCGAGCCGCTCGGGCGCGCGGTTCACCGTGACAAAGACATCCGCAAAGCGGTTACGTTCATAATATGTCTCTCGTGTCTCGGAGAGAGCGGTGTACATTCCCAGACCGGTCAACAGAATGGCGACACCGCAAGCCAACACCAATGCGATGGCCAGCGCCTGTTTCCACAAGCGCGCAAAATCGCGCAGAAGCTTGCGATCAAGGGCTTGCATCACCAGACCAGCTCGGACGGGGCAAGGCGTTCGTCATTGATCACAACGCTGCTGATCTTGCCGTCCTGAAATTGGATGACGCGGTGGGCCATGCGCTGAATATCTGCATTATGCGTGATGATCACCGTAGTCGTGCCGAAGCGTTCGTTGATGTCCTGCAATACCTCCAGAACTTGCACACCAGTGCTGCTGTCGAGCGCACCGGTCGGTTCGTCGCAGAGCAAGATTTCGGGTCTCTTGGCGATGGCGCGGGCAATCGCGACACGTTGCTGCTCACCGCCCGACATTTCCGAAGGGAAGTGATCCATTCGGTCGGTCAGACCGACCTGCGCCAGGGCCTCTTCTGCGGGCATCGGGTCGGGGGACACATCCGTGACAAGCTGTACATTTTCGCGGGCGGTCAGACTGGGCACCAGATTATAGAACTGAAACACAAAGCCCACATGATCACGCCGGAACTTTGTCAGCGCGCGATCCGGCAGGTCCGTCAGTTCTGTATCACGGAACCAGACCCTGCCGGATGTTGCATGATCAAGACCGCCAAGGATATTCAGCAAGGTCGATTTGCCACTTCCCGAGGGGCCGAGCAGTACCGCTATTTCGCCAGCGAAAAGCTCAAGATCAACACCGCCGAGAGCGTAGATTCTGGCCTCGCCGGTCCCGTAAACTTTGGTGACATCTTGGGTGCGGAAAACGATTTCTGCCACGTGGGTTGCACCTTTCGCTGGCTCCATTGCTCGCCCGTGAGCTTGGCAGAGCATCCGGGCAAAGACATTGACCAACATCAAGAACGGATGGTTTGTTCAACGACCGTATTTTTGATGTCAGGCTTGACGTTGGCGATGGGTGCGCAGGTCCAATCAATCGCAGCTTTCAGACCTCACACTCAGTGGCTGAGAAGCAGCGGCACCTCTTGCTGCTGGATCATGGCTTCGGTGCTGCCGCCAAAGATTTTTTCGTTCCAGCGGGATCGGCCATAGGCCCCCATGACGACCAAATCAGCGGTGCATTCACCCGCCCGTTCCAGTATCGCTTGTGCGATGGTGTGCCGGCCTGACGCATATTCTTGCACCGTGACGTGACAGCCATGATGGCTCAGCCATGTGGCCAGATCCGCGCCGGGGCTTTCGCCGTCGGCATATTGCGATGGGTCGGCGTCAAAGCAGGCAATGGTGACTTCCTTGGCAGCTTTCAGAACCGGCAGGGCTGCGCGGACAGCGCGGATTGCGGGCAGGCTGTTGTTCCAGGCGACAAAGACATTTTCGGGGGCCAGCGCCTTGGGGTTGGCCTCGGCATTCAGGATCACAGGCCCGGGAGCATCGAACAAAAGACCGTAGACCACATTGTCAAAAGTGATTTTTTCCTTGCGCAGGCTTTCCTGAACGATGCTGACATCGGCATAGACCGCGCGCAGGCCGACAAGATCATGAAAGGCGGCCGGTTCAACGCAGATCGTACCGACCTCGCCGGACAGCCCCTCGCGTTTGAGGTAGTCGCGGGTCTTGCTTTGCTGCTTTGCCAGCCGTTCGGCCATGTCATTGCGTTCGTTGATCCAGCCGTCTGGAAGTGCAGGTGCCCCATAGGGTGTGGACATGATGGCATAGGACAGGATCGGGACCGGCCCAAGATGCAAAACACTCAGCCGCCCGCCGTTTTTTGTTGCCGCCTCTACCAGCGGGGCAAGATCGGATGTCGTACCGTCGGGGCCTTGAAGGGCCAGGAATGTATAGTTCTTCATTTTGTGCCTCTTGATTGCTTGAGGTGAAGTCTAGTGCGCTTGCGCGCCGACTGATTGAGATTAGTCAATTGAGCCGGGGCCACCATAGCCATATCGTGTACACGGCAACTGATGCGTCATTATAGGGCTAAACGTGTTTGATGTCGCGCGCCCGAAAACAGCCCACCGTGCTATCATGGCAAGGCCCTATCGGTTTTTACGGAAGAGCCGCGCGTTCAGTGTGACAAAGCGGTCAATCGGCCAGGTCCAGAACGATTTATCCTTCGCGCGCAGGTAAACATAGCCAGTCCACGCGGCAAAACCCGCACCCAGCAAATCAACGATCAGATCGCCCATCGTATCCTGCAGGCCGGATTTCTGCATGTTCAGCCCGAACGACTGGTCCATCAAAAACTCGAAGATTTCCCAAGCGGCACCCACTGTCACGGCCAGCGCAAAGGCCATCAGGCACATCGCCCACGGTGGTGCAGCGAATTTGTCGCCCTCAAACATCATCAGGACAAAGACAAAGCCCACCAGCCCGAAACCGATCGCTGAAGACCCGTGCAAGGCGATGTCCCACCACCAGACCCTTTCGTAGAAATCAAATGCCTCGCCCATAAAGATTGATGCCATCACAAAAAGCGTGGTTGCCGCCACAAACGGGACGGGCAAAGTGATGTTCAACCGGTGTGCCAAGAACAGCGGGGCCAGCGACAATGCAAATGTCGCAAGTGCCACGAACGTCAGTGACCAGCGGCCTTCAAAAGCGGCGGCAATCGCAGACAGCACCAAAAGCGCCCAAAGGCTGCGGACGAAATAGCCTTGTTGCTTGAGGTGAACCAACACCATGCCGTGCCCCTGTTATCCTAGGCTAACCCTTCCTATATGACCTGCATGTCCTGCCCAAGCAAGAACCGCCCGGTTCGGATCGCCAGCTATAACATCCGCAAAGCCCGCGGCCTTGACGGCCGGCGGGACCCTGGCCGTGTGATTGATGTGATCAATGGCTTGGGGGCCGATGTGATCGCATTGCAAGAGGCAGATCGCCGCTTGGGCGACAGGCCAACGGCTTTGCCCAAAGATCTAATTGCGCGCGCCACTGATTTTGAGTTGGTTCCTCTGGCCACCAACGACGTCAGCTTGGGTTGGCACGGCAATGCTGTGCTGGTCCGGCGCGGCGTTAAGGTGGAAAGCTTTGCACGGATTGGGCTGCCGGGTGTCGAACCGCGGGGTGCTGTCGCTGTGAAACTTGCTGATGGCCCAACCGTGATTGGTGTGCATCTGGGCCTTTTGCGCAACTCGCGCCGCCAACAACTTACGTTGCTGAAAGCCCGCGCAGAAGCGGCCACGAACGCCGTCATGATTGGTGACATGAACGAATGGGCCAAAACGCGCGGGTTTGAGCCGTTAGAGGGGCGCTTTGCTTTATACAGCCCCGGTCGCAGCTTTCATGCCGCCCGCCCGATTGCCGCGCTAGACCGTGTTGCGTTGTCGCATGATCTGACGCTGAGCGATGCCGGGGTGGATGAAGGTGTGCGGGCGAAACGGGCGTCGGACCATTTGCCCATCTGGGCGGATGTCGCCCGTGGGCCGCAGTGACCCTGCCTATTCCGCGCATCTAGTCCGGCGTAAGTTTCTTCAGATCCTTCCGCAAATCCGCCAGTCGCTGTTCAAAGATGCTTTCATCGCCAAAATCTGCAAAGTGACGATAGCGCATGTGTGGCTCGGACACCCGGCGGGCATGTTTGATGGGGCACCAATACGCTTCGGTACGAGAGCCAACTTCGCGCACCAGAGCGATCAGCCCATTGGCATAGCCGCAATACACGCAGTTCAGTTTTTGCAGCCCGTTCAGATACGCCAGTTGTTGGCGGTCGACGACGATGAAATCGCGTCGTCGGACCTTGTCGATGCCATAAACCGGAAAACATGTGACCTGATACAGCATCACAAAAAGATCAAGTAGCAGCAGCGGCAATATCAGCCCGTAAATGAACGGCGCTGTCAGCACGACCAAGATCCGCGTTTTGGCCAGAAAGCTGGACAGGCGGATGCGTGCGGCACGGTGGCGTGCAACCACATCTTTTTCGAACACCACCCGGCGGCGATCAAGCCGATAGCGAAGCTCTTTGCGCCGTTCTTCCAGTTCCGTCTCGAGGGCCTCTTCAAGATCGCGCATCCGTTGGGCGAGCTGGTCCAGTGTGGGTGTCATGGTCAGCTCCTATTGCGCTGGTTTGAGGGCGGTGTTGGCCCGCTACTTGGAAAACATGACTGGCAATTTGGCCACGCGCAACAGCGACCGTGTTGCCGCGCCAATCACAAAATCATAGGCGCGCGAATGGCCGAATGCGCCGGTTGCAAGCATATCTGCACCCATTTCAAAGGCCTCTTGGCTGAGCACATCAGCGATTTTTTCACCGTCCTTGTCGCGGTGCACCAATTCAACGCCCGGACCATGGCGGGACAACGCGACGGCCAGGTCATTGGCCTGATGGTCAGCCAGAGTGTTGCTGGGCGGTTTGCCGATCCGCAAGACGCGCACAGATGCGTTGGGGCTGACCACATCAATCAAGTCGTGCATGGCGCGGGTCGCTTCGCGCGTTTCGCTCCACCCCAGAACGATCTTCTCGCCAAGTGCGGCCACTTCGTAATCACGCGGGATCACCAGCACAGGGCGGCCGCTTTCCTTGATCACCCGTTCTTGCAGGTCATTGATCATGGGGCGATCCTTGGCGTCGTCTTCTTGCGGCATCACGATCAGATCGACGCTGCGGGCACATTCAACAATGCTGTCCGCCAGAAAACCGTTTTCGCTGCTGACTTGGCGCCACTCGGTCGGGAAGTCCTCGGTGACAGCAAAGGCCTCAAAGATATTTTTCACCTCCCGCGCGTGGGCGCGCTGGCTGGTTGCGAAATCCTGAAAGCTCTGCTCGGGGATGTGCATGGCAATGCCCGGATAGAACACGAGCGATTCCGTCACATAAAGTCCGATCAGATGCGCATTATCGCGCCGGGCCAAAACGGCCGCGGCCTCAAGCAGTCGTTTGGCAGATGTCGTGCTGGTCAGGCTGACAAGAATGGTACACAGGGTCATTGGTCTTGCTCCAGTTCAAAAAGGGCGCCCAGACAGACCGGGCGCCACAACTTCTATGTCTTGTTGATTGCAATCTTGCGATTGGCTGCCTTGGCCTCTGGCGGTTTGGAGATCGTCAGTTTGAGAACGCCATCTGCAAAATCGGCTTTCACGGCATCTTCCGCAGGAGTGAAGCCCAGCGGTATCTGCCGACGAAAGCTGCCGTAGCTGCGTTCATTCAACTGATAGTTCCTTTCTTCTTCTGTGCGCTCTTGCGACTTTTCACCCTTGATCACCAGCGCATCACCGTTCAGCGATACATCAAGATCATCAATTCCGACCCCGGGGATTTCGGCTGTGACTTCGACTGCGTCCTCGGTTTCTGACACATCAATAGCAGGTCTGAGCCCTGCGCCGATGCCAAAGCCGGATCTGTCGTCGGCAATCGTTGGATAGCCCCGGAACCGATCAATCAGCCGCTCCATCTCTTGTTGGAGTTGTTCAAAGAAGTGCTGAGGCTCTTGTCCTTTGGCGGGCATGTTTGGGAGTTTTGTGGCCATCTCAAGTCTCCGTTTTTTCAGCGGCGCAACGGCGCGCCACTTGATTTCTAGCGCTGATCGGTGCCGGGGGTTTTGATATTGCTCAATCCGATTTGGAGCCAATGGCGTATCAGGGGGCTGGAATGGAACCCTGATAAGGAACCCAAGCTATGCGACATTTCTTATTTTTGACTTTGAGCGCTCTTGCCTTTTCAACCGCGCCATCCTTGGCCGAGCAGGTCAGCCGAGAGCATGGTGGTGATACCTATCTGGCAGGTGAAGCCGTGACAGAAACTTTGGCGGCCACGGGCGATGTCTTTGCCGCTGGCAGCGTTGTGACCACCACGGGTACGACCAGCGGCGATACGCATGTCGCTGGCTATGACGTGGCTGTGAGCACACAGACAGGCGGTGATCTTTACGCGGCAGGGAGTTCGGTCAATATCGATGCTGCGGTGGGCGATGACATAACGGCTGCCGGCTTCAGCGTGCGTAGCACTGCTAGTGCGGTCACGCAGGGCAATGTGAGGCTGTTCGGGCGCACGTTGACCATTGAAGGTCCGGTTGCCGGTGCGTTAACCGCCTTTGGCGGCACGGTTCATCTGAATGCGCCCGTGACCGGTGATGCTTGGATTGCAGCGAAGACGCTGTCATTTGGTCCCAACGCGCGCATTGACGGCAATCTGACCCTGAGCGCCGATGACGATGTAGTCGTGCCTGCGGATGTCATCCCTGCAGCGCAAATTACCCGCGAAGAATGGAACACACGCGAGATGTACCGCGAGTTTGACCGCAGCTGGGACGCGGTCGAGATGCCACTGCTGCCCGTTTGGCTGTCGCTGTTCTCGGCCTTTCTGATCTCGACGATCTTTCTTTTGCTGCTGGCCGCAATCTTTCTCACCTTCATGTCTGAGCGTGTGGACAAGATGCGCAGGCGCGTCACTCTTCAGCCTTTGCAGACCTTCCTGTTGGGAGTGATTGGATTGTCTGCCCTTTTCGGCATGGTGCCAGTGACGGCGCTGACCGTGATCGGTCTGCCATTCGTGCCATTTGCACTGTTGTTGATCATTGTTGCGTGGACGCTGGGCTATCTGCTGGCCGCCTATGCGATAGCGTACCGCTTATGGGTCGCCTTTGATGGCGGTGATACGCCGTCGATGGTGATGAGGCTGGTGATGATTGCTCTGGCCATCGTGGTTGTTGCGGTGCTCAATTTCATCCCGTTCGTGGGATGGGTGGTGAATTACACGCTCGTATTGCTAGGGGTTGGGGCAATGACAGCGGCGACGTTGTCTTTCTTTATCACGGACCCCGATCCAGCGCTCGACGTGGACATGCAGAACCCGACCACCTGAGCACAAAAAAATGCCGGGGCTGCGCCATGTCCGCGCGGCCCCGGCAGTTTCTGGGGGAAATCAGTCTTCGTCGCTTGTTGCGATGGTTTTCAAGGCCAGAGGCTTGAGAATGACCACAGTGTTGACGTGGTCAATCGCGATGATCTGGGACTTGCGCAATTGGGTGAATGTGCGGCTGACGGTTTCCGTGGTCAGCCCCAGAAAATCGGCGATATCGGCGCGGGGCATCGGCAGGGTAACTTGTGTGAACGCGCCCAGCGGTTCACCGACACGGTCGGCCAAGGCTTGCAGAAAGGACGCCAGCTTTTCGACCGAAGACTTGCGCCCCAGCATCAGAAAGTGATCCTGCATCGCGCTGATTTCGCGCAAAGCAGCTTGCAAAAGGCGTTGGTGCAGCGCGGGGTTGCCTTTGGCCGATTCCAGATCGGCGCGTTGATGGACGATCAAGGTGGTGGGCTCCAATGCATCACAATCGGTGTGATAGGTTCCGCCACTGGGAAATCCGACAGTATCGCCGGGATACCCAAAGGCGATCACCTGTCTGCGCCCGTCTTCCATGATCCGGGTCAGCCGCAAGACACCGCTTGCAACTTCATAAATGCGTTCTGCGGCGTCCCCTTCCAAGTACAGATGCTTTCCGGGCTTGACTGTGATCGTGCGATTGCGCGCGATGCTGGGCTTGGTTAGTTTTGTCTCGAAATTGACGACGTCTGGTAGTGAGGCAGTGACGTACATGGCAGTTTCCTTTCCCCCTGGTGGTAAGAAACTGGGTTGCAGCCGTATCGGTGATAAGGGTGTTTGCGTATCAGTTTGTATCAATTTGTATCAACGCGCCAAATCCATTAGGATATTGGAATGACAACCTCTAAGTGTGAAGTGTCTGGAGGGGGCTGCGAAAATCCGTGAAACATGCTAAGATTCTGGTCGTTGATGACGATCCCAAGATACGCACCTTGTTGCGCCGTTGCTTTGAAGGCGAAGGCAGCACAGTTGTTGAGGCATGTGACAAGGCATCAGCGCTGTCCAAATTGGAAGCAGGCCGGATTGATCTGGTGACGCTGGATTTGGACCTGGGCAAGGATGACGGGCTTGATGTGGCACGGGCCATGCGCCAGTTTTCTGCCGTGCCGATCATCATGTTGACGGGCAAGAATGATGTCATTGACCGTGTTGTCGGGCTGGAACTGGGGGCCGATGATTATATCAGCAAGCCATTCCACGTGCGTGAAGTTGTAGCGCGTGTCAAATCCGTTCTGCGCCGGGCCCATGGCGGCGCAACGCCAACGTCCGTGCCTGCACCGCAGAGCCACGCATTGTGCTTTGACGATATGATCGCCGTGCCGGATGAGATGAAATTGATTGGCCGCAATGGTGTCCCCGTTGATTTGACCAGTGGGGAATTCAAGCTGCTGGAAGTTTTTCTGACCCGCCCCAAGCGGGTTTTGTCGCGTGAGAAACTGATGGATTTTACGGGGGGGAATAGCTATGCGCCGCTGGACCGGACCATTGACAACCAGGTTGCACGGTTGCGCAAAAAGGTCGAACGCAGCCCTTCATCCCCGCGCCTGATCTTAACCGTGCGGGGCATCGGATATTCGTTCACATGTGATGTGAAAGAATGCCAATCCGGGGCGTCGTCAAAGATATCTGCACATGTTCCGGACAATGCAACCTGAGCGCAGATTGCGCGCGCGCTTGAGCGTCTGTGATTGCGGGTCAGGGATGAAACAGGCGCCCAACCGCGAAAGCCAGCGCAGCGGCCGTACCGCCGATCAAAAGTGTCTCGAACCCCGACCGCCACCATGGGGCCAGCGACCAGCGCGCTTTGATCGTGCCGATTCCAAAAAACGTGAGCGCAGAAATCCCGATCGACCATGAAAAGGCTGTGGAAAGCCCAAGAAGATACGGCAGAAGCGGGAACATGCCCGCAGCAACGAAGGCCGCAAAAATGACCAAAGCTGCGCGGATCGGGCGCGGGTCAGTCGCAGGCAGCCCGTATTCCTCGGCCAGCATTATCGAAATCCATTGTTCTTTGTTGTGGCTGATCATGGTCGTTGCATCTTTGCGGACCTCGCCATGCAGGCCTTTGCGGGCCAGGATTTGGTCCAGCTCATCCAGCTCACCCTGTCGGTTCGCGCGAATATGCCGTTCTTCAACAGCCCATAACCTGCGCCTGTCGTCCGCTACCGCTTTGGTGCCGGCATAGTTGCCCGCTGCCATGGAAAACCCGTCGGCCAGGACATTGGCCAGCCCCAATGCAACGACGATACCTGCGGATAGCCCCGCGCCCTGCACACCCGCAACAATGGCAAAGGTGGTGACGGTGCCGTCTATGCCGCCAAAAATCGCATCGCGCAGGCGGCTGCTATCGGTTTGCGCATCCAGCCGTGCGGCGATTTCGGCGGCGGAGTGCCCGTGTTCATGTGCCATTCGCGTGCCTTTTGAAAAAGATGGTTTTGATCAACTCGGGGACGATGATCAGCGGCAAGGTTAACAGAGCGATCATCTGCCATTCGGCCCAGCCCAATCCGGTTGTTTGCAGCAGTGTTTGCAGCGGTGCCCAATAGACAGCAGCCACTTGTGCGCCCAGTGTCAGGGTCAGTGCCCCCAACAAGAAGGGGTTGCTGGTCCAGCCAATGCGGCTGCAGGGCGCGCGCAGTGACCGGAAGGCAAAGACACTGAATTTCTCAAAGACGACCATCGCGGTAAATGCTGCTGTCCGGGCGAGGGTTTCATCTACGGGCAGCAGGCTCCAGAAAATCCAAAGGCTTGAAAGGCCGGTATAGAGCCCGAAGATCGCAATCAACGCCACACCGGACCAGCCCAGGATCGGCGCTTGCATGGGGCGCGGGGGTTCATCCATCTGACCGGGTTCGGCTTTTTCCATACCTAGCGCCACAGCCGTCAGCCCATCTGTGATCAGGTTCATCCAAAGGATCTGGGTTGCCAGAAAGATAAGCGGCCCGCCGATGATGATATTTACGACAAGGGCAACCACCTCACCGGCGTTGGAGGACAGCAGGTAGCGCACGAATTTGCGCAGGTTATCAAATTGTCGCCGTCCTTCGCGGATGGCGGCAATGATGGTGGCAAAGTTGTCGTCCAGCAGCACAAGATCAGCGGCATCCTTGGCGACGTCTGTGCCCCGGATCCCCATCGCAATGCCCACATCGGCCTGTTCCAAAGCAGGCGCATCGTTGACGCCGTCACCGGTCATTGCCACGATCTGTTGCTTGTCTTGCAGCAGGGCGACGATCCGCATTTTGTCGGCAGGTTCAGCGCGGGCAATCAGTGTGTCGCTGTCCAGCGCGTGCAATAGTTCGGTGTCGGACATGACGCAAAGCGTTTCATGGGTCATCACAGATTGCGCCGTAAGGCCTATGCCTTCGGCGATCGCCTGTGCCGTGACCGGGCTATCTCCGGTGATCATAATGATCTGGATACCCGCGGCATGCGCTTCGGCAACGGCGGCAGACACTTCGGGGCGTGGGGGATCAATGATTGCAATCAGGCCCAGAAAGACCAAACCCTCTTCTGTCAGTGTTGCATCAGGCGCGGGCCGTGCGGCCAGCGCGATGACCCGGTGGCCACTGGCGGCCATCTGCGTATAAGCAGCCTCGATCTGCGTGCGTCCTGCGTCGGTCAGTGGTGTGGGGCCATCGGGTGCCATCACCTCTGTGCACAAATCCCGCAACTGCTCGGGCGCGCCCTTGGTCAGAACTTTGGGGCCGGCGGGCGTGTTGCGCAGAATGCTCATCCTTTTGCGGTCACTGTTGAAAGGAAGCTCATCAATGATGTCACGGGGCGCGGGCAGTGCGGCCCAGCCTTTATAAGCCAACGTCAGCAGTGCGCCCTCGGTCGGCGTGCCAATCATGCGCCATGCATCGTCGCGGTGAAGCAGGCTGGCGTGGTTACAGCCCGCACAGACCTCTAAAAGTTCCGCCAATGCGGGGTCGTTCGATGCGCGGCGTTTCTGATCGCCCACAGCGATATGACCAGACGGATCATAGCCGGTGCCTGTGACGGTATAGCTGGCTTGCGGCGTCCAAACCTGGGTCGCCGTCATCTTGTTTTCAGTCAATGTTCCGGTTTTATCAGTGCAAATCACCGACGCGGCCCCGAGCGTTTCGACTGCTTGCAGGTGGCGGGTCAGTGCGTTCTGGCGCACCAAGGCCGCCGCACCCAATGCGATGGTAATCGTGACCACGGCGGGCAGGCCTTCGGGAACCATCGCAACGGCCAGCGAAATGCTGGTCATGAGCATCTCGGCCATCGGCCGCCCGCTCCACAAACCCAAGACAAGAATAAGCCCGGCGATGGCAATCGCGACAACACCAAGCTGTTTAGCTAACTGTCCGAGCTGATGCTGCAAATGGGTCTGACGATGCGCGATACCGCCTGTCAGCACGGCAATCTGGCCAAACCGCGTGGCGGTGCCGATCGCCGTGACTTGCGCCACCCCGCGCCCTTCTACGACGTTCGTACCCATGAAAAGATCCGCATCGTCGCCATCCTTGGCGACTGGCATGGATTCGCCCGTCAGCGCGCTTTCATCAGCAGAGAGCGCCGTTTGTTCCAATACTGCGGCATCTGCTGGGACCCGGTTGCCTGCGGCGACAATGATCAAATCGCCGGGCACCAGATCACGTGCAGGCACGACCATCTGTTGACCATCGCGCATGACAGTTGCTTCTGGCGACATCATATTGCGCAAGGATTGCAGTGCGTTTTCTGCACGCCATTCCTGCACAAATCCCAGTGCGCCGTTCAGTAAGACGACAATCGCAATAGCGATGGTGTCAATCCGTTCGCCCGCAATAAATGAGATCGCGGCAGCCACAATCAAGATCACCACAAGGACGTTGGTGAACTGGCGCAGCAGAATACGCCAAGCTGACGGGCCAGCCATCTTGGGTAGCTCGTTCCAGCCATGTTTTTTGTGTGCGGCCGTCACCTCTGCTGCGGTCAGGCCATCTGTCAGGTGTTCTTGCATAGCCCTGCCATCGCGCATCTGCCGCCTCGGCGCGTTGATACATGTCAATGCTGCCCCAAACCGCTTTGTTAATTGTTGATGAATACCAACGCAGAAAGAGGACGGATCATGGCCAAGAAAACGCAAGAGACCTCAATCACGGACGACGCCATCGCGACTGGCGAGGCAATCCTGAAGCAGATCGAAGATGCGGGGTTAGGCGCGCTGCCTGGCATGGGGACCGGGTGGGTCCAGACAATGGGAGCGCTGAACGCAGAAATTGTCAGCTTTGTCGCCGACCGCGTGCGCCAAGACATGCAAACCCAGCAAAAGCTTTTGCAGTGCAAGAACGCCACTGATCTGCAAAAGGTGCAGATGGCGTTTTTGGAAGAGGCCTACAGCCAATACACCGCCGAAACAGGCAAGCTGATCAAGATGAGCATGGATATGCTGCCCGGCGCAAAGGCCACGACCAAGCACACGCCGGTCTGAGGTGGGCCAGCCCGGCTGATTAGAAATCAGCGGGCTGGCTCTTATGCGGCGCCTACAGTGTGTTCACGGGCACTTTGAGCATCTCATTGCCGTCTTTGTCCTTGGGGACTTCGCCTGCGCGCATGTTGACCTGCAGCGAAGGGATGATCAATTTGGGCATATCAAGTGTCGCGTCACGTTCGGTGCGGAATTTAATGAAATCGTCGCGGGTTTTGCTGCCACCGACGTGGATGTTATGTTCCTTTTCTTCCGCCACGGTGGTTTCCCATTTGATATCCCGCCCGTTGGGGCCGTAATCATGGCACATGAACAGGCGCATGTCGTCGGGCAGGGCCAGCACCTTTTGGATACTGTCGTAGAGTGTACCCGCGTCGCCACCGGGGAAATCTGCGCGGGCTGATCCGCCATCGGGCATAAAGAGCGTGTCACCTACAAAGCAGGCGTCGCCGATCACATGCACCATACAGGCCGGCGTGTGCCCCGGCGTAGCGATCGCAAAACCCTGCATGCCGCCGATGTTGTAGGTGTCTCCTTCTTGGAACAAAGCATCAAATTGTGATCCGTCCCGCTGAAATTCGGTGCCTTCGTTGAAAACCTTGCCAAACGTGTCTTGCACGATGGTAATCTTGTCTCCGACGCCAATCTTGCCGCCCAGCTTTTGCTGGATATAGGGGGCCGCACTGAGGTGGTCAGCATGGACGTGGGTTTCGATGATCCAATCGAGTTTCAGATCACGGCGTTCAACCTCGGCGATCAGCGCATCTGCGCTATCATAGGTGATACGGCCTGCGGCATAGTCAATGTCCAGCACGCTGTCGATAATGGCGCAGTGATCGCCGTCAGGTTCCGACACAATATAGCTGATCGTATTGGTCGCTTCGTCAAAGAAGGCCGACACATGGGGTTTGACGGTCATATCTATAGGGTAGGTCACGTGGTTTGATCCTTTGGTAAGCTTGAAACCGCAAGTTTAGGATGATGTCCAAATGCCGAAATTGATCCCGGTCAATTCAGGCAGCGCAATCACGGCAAATCATGGCATAGGGCACTGCATCAAGGCGGGCTTGCGAAATGTCATCACCGCATTTTGCACAGACCCCGTAGGTGCCATCTGCAATCCGCCTGAGCGCATCATTCAACAGCCGCAATTCCTGCTGCTGCGTGCGCCCCAGCCGTTCAAGTACCTCATCATCTTCCAGATCAATCGCCTGATCTTCCAGATGCGCAGGCAGGGGCTGGTCCAGATCGTCTTCGATCTTTTGCAGGTTGGCCGTCAGTTCGGCGACGCGGTCTTCGATCTGCTTTTTGCGCTCTTCAAGGGTCATGGTCAGACCTCCTCTTTGGGTATTGTGTTGGCATATTCTGACAACACGCCAAGCGCGCGCCTTGATTTATGTCATTGCTTCGATCCGCAGGGCTGCCAATGCTAAATGCGACCGATGGAGGAGGAATGTGTGATGGCCGGTGCTGGGAACCTTGTTTTGAATTTTGCCAAACTGCGGCGCGGTGACGTTGAAACCGTTGGAGGCAAGAACGCGTCTTTGGGCGAAATGATCCAGGCGCTGGCACCGAAAGGCATTCTTGTGCCGCCGGGGTTTGCCACCACAGCCGATGCGTTTCGCGCCTATCTGACGGCCAACGATCTGGACGTCCGGATCGGTACTGCGCTTGAGGCGCTGGCGGCAGGCAAGACCACGCTGCAAAAGACAGGCCAAACAATCCGCGATTTGATTCTCAGCGGAGAATGGCCCGAGGACACCGCAAATGCCATCCTGGCGGAATATCGCGCCCTGTCCACCGCAGCGGGTGAGCCGGATGTGCCTGTGGCCGTCCGCTCCAGTGCCACGGCCGAGGATTTGCCCGACGCCAGTTTCGCAGGCCAGCAAGAGACATTCCTGAACGTTATCGGAGAGGCTGCCGTCTTGGACGCATGCCGCAAATGCTATGCCTCGCTTTTTACGGATCGGGCGATTTCCTATCGTCAGATTCAGGGCTTTTCGCATACGCAAGTCGCGCTTTCGGTGGGTGTGCAGCAGATGGTGCGCGCGGATACCGGGGGCTCGGGCGTGATGTTTTCGATTGATACTGAATCGGGTTTCCCCGATGCGGTGTTGATCAATGCCGCGTGGGGATTGGGTGAAAATGTCGTGCAGGGCGCGGTGGACCCTGATGAATACGAGGTGTTCAAGCCGTTTCTTGATGATGAAACCAAGATGCCGATCCTTGAAAAAGCCCTTGGCGCCAAAGAGATCAAGATGATCCACGACCGCGATGGGACCCCGCGCAACGTGCCAACCTCCAAGGCGGAACGCGCGCAGTTCGTGCTGAGTGATGCGGAAATCCTGACGCTGGCGCGGCAGGCCAAGATCATCGAAGACCACTATGGTTGTCCGATGGATATGGAATGGGCGCGCGATGGTAAGACCGGCACGCTTTACATCGTGCAGGCCCGGCCTGAAACGGTTCAGTCACGCGCTGATGTGGGGGCGTTGAAATCCTATGCGGTGAACAACCCCGGCAAGACGCTCGTCAACGGGCTTAGCGTGGGCAATGCGGCTGTCGCGGGACGTGTGAGCATCATTGAAACAGCGGCTGATATCGACCGCTTCGTCGATGGGTCGGTGCTTGTCACCTCAACCACGGACCCTGATTGGGTGCCGATCATGAAACGGGCCGCAGCGATTGTCACCGACCATGGCGGGCGCACGTCACATGCGGCGATTGTCAGCCGCGAATTGGGGCTGCCGGCCGTGGTGGGCTGTGGCAACGCCACGCACCTGTTGCATGACGGGCAAGACGTGACGGTGTCTTGTGCGGGCGGTGAAGAAGGGCTGATTACCGAAGGCATTTCAGATATCACCGTTCAGGAAGAAACGCTTGGCGCCTTGCCGGATGTCGATACCAAAGTGATGCTGAATCTGGCCAACCCCTCGGCCGCGCTGCGCTGGTGGCGGCTGCCGGTGGATGGCGTGGGGCTCGCGCGGATGGAATTTGTGGTAAACAACGCCGTTAAGGTGCACCCGATGGCGCTTCTGAACTTTGACAAGATCCGCGACGACGACACGCGCGACAAGATCGCTGCGCTGACAGCCGGATATGATCACAAGCCGGATTACTTCGTTGATCATCTGGCGCGCGGCCTGTCACGGATTGCGGCGTTTTGCTATCCCAAGCCAGTGATTGTGCGGATGAGTGATTTCAAAACCAACGAATATGCTGAACTTTTGGGTGGCCGTGATTTCGAACCGCATGAAGAAAACCCGATGATCGGGTTCCGGGGCGCTTCACGCTATTATTCGGACCATTATCGCGACGGTTTCGCGCTGGAATGTCAGGCGATTGCACGGCTGCGCGGCGAGATGGGCTTTGACAATGTGATCATGATGATCCCCTTCTGCCGGACTCCGGACGAGGCCGATAAGGTGCTGGCGGTGATGAAAGACAACGGGTTGGAGCGGGGCAAGGACGGGCTGCAAGTCTACGTCATGTGCGAAATCCCGGCCAATGTCGTGCGCGCGGCGGAATTTGCTGAACGGTTTGACGGGTTCTCGATCGGCTCCAACGATCTGACGCAACTGACCCTTGGGATCGACCGCGATTCAGATGCGCTGGCCGATCTGTTCCGTGAAGATGACCCCGCAGTGCTCTGGATGATCGAAACGGTGATCCGCGAGGCGCACAAGGCCGGTCGCAAGGTAGGGTTCTGCGGGCAGGCGCCCAGCAATGACCCAAGCTATGCGCAGAAACTGGTGGGCTATGGGATCGACAGTATCTCGGTCACGCCGGACAGCTTTGTCAGCGTATTGCGCAACGTTGCGAAAGCCGAAGATCGTTAAAGGTCTTCGGTCTCGCACTGGGCAAAGCGCAAGCTGGCGGTGTCTGTGTCACACAGTGCGGTGCCATCGGTGCTGACCGTGGCACTGGCGGCGGCAACGCCCCATTGCAGTGCCTGTCGCAGTGGCAAACCGCGCGCCAGCGCAAGTGTCATGGACCCGACATAGGCATCACCCGCGCCGATCTTGCTGCGCACCGGCACAGTGGGCGGATGGCAGATCAGGCGCTGATCTTTTGACACAAGGACCGACCCTTCCGCGCCGCGTCCTGTGACCACAATCTCGGCCACGCCGCGCGCCAGCAGATCAGCGGCAAAGGCCACACTATCTGCAATCGTGTTCATCGGGTGTGCGGCGGCCTCGGCGGCCTCTTTCTGGTCGACGCGCAAAATATGCGCCGGGGCTGTGGGCTGTGCAATCAACTGCATCAATGACGCGGATGAGGTGTCGATGATGACTTTCGGCGCTTGGTGCTTGGTGGCTGCGATGATCTGGCTGGGAAAATCCACCGCCAGCCCCGGTGAGACACTGCCGCTGAGCACAAGATAGCCGCCATGAGGTGTTTCCCGCGCAATCGCATCAATCAAGGTTTCAGCATCCTGTGCGCCCAAGGGCGGGCCGGGCACAGTGAAGCGATATTGCTCGCCGGTAGTTTCATCCAAAACGGCAAAACTCTGGCGGGTTTCGCCAAGAACAGGAACGGGTAGGGCGGTGATTTGTTCAGCCGCCAACAAGGCCAGCAACCGTTCGCCCATTGCGCCGCCCACCGCGACAAGCGCTGTTGCAGCACCGCCCAATTTGTTGATCGCGCGGGCAACATTCACCCCCCCGCCGCCGGGATCGAACCGGGGTGGGGCGCAACGCAATTTCGGTCCGGCAATGACGCGCGGCACGGTGGTGGCCACGTCAACTGCCGGATTCAGGGTGACGGTCAGAATAGGGGTTTGATCGTGCACGCTGTTATTTCTGCGCCATCGCAAGACGGATCACGGCCGCCAAAATCGCTTGGGCCAGCACCGGGGCACGCCCGACACCAATCGCTGCATCACTGTCGTGGCTGTCGTTTTCGCGCAAGGTACAGCGCCAATGCCCGTCTTTGTCATTGGCGCGGCCACGGATGTGCACGGACCAGTTCGCATAGGCATCGTCGGCAACCAGCATGGCGTAAT
>JALQUF010000060.1 GCA_023263855.1 Yoonia sp.
ACTCCTGGGCGTCAAAGCTGTGATCGCGGAAAGCTTTGAACGCATCCACCGCTCCAACCTTGTTGGCATGGGCGTAGTACCTTTCGAGTTCACCGGCGGTGACACCCGCAAATCGCTGGGCCTGACAGGCGACGAAACGGTGACCATCGAAGGTCTGGACGCGGTCAAGCCACTGCAGGAAATGACCGCCAAGATCACGATGGCTGATGGTACGGTTAAAGAGATCACCGTGAAATGCCGCATCGATACGGCCGTTGAGATTGAATACATCGAGAACGGTGGCGTGCTACACTATGTGCTGCGGAACTTGGCGAAGGCTGCTTAAGCAGTCACACCACAAAAACAAAGAAAGCCCGGTCATTGCGACCGGGCTTTTTGCTTTTGGGGGCGCGTGGGTTTCACCCACCCTACGCTGGGATGAAATAGACTACTCCAGCGCCTTCGCCAGCTCCGGCAGGAATCGCTGTTCATAATCCGACCCGACAAGCGGCCCGACAAAGCGGAAGAGCACCGTCCCGTCGCCATCGACGATGAAAGTCTCTGGCGGGGCGGTCACACCCCAATCAATCGCATTACGGCCGCGCAGATCAAATCCGGTGGCAAAGAACGGGTCTTCGTAGTTTGTCAGATACTCTGACGCCTGATCCTGCTGATCACGGAAATTGATTCCGGCGATGCGATAGCCTTCTGCCTCAAGATCCAGCAAATTGGGATGCTCGGCCCGGCACGGCGGACACCAGCTGGCCCAGAAATTGACAAGCGTGATCTCACCTGCGCGCAGGTCTGCGTCTGTCAGTTGCACCGTCCCCTGCACCGCCTCTTGCGGCACGGCGGGCGCTTGGCTTCCAATGAAGGTCGAGCGCAACTCATCAGGGTTTTCGCGAAACATGCCTGCAACGAAAAGACCGGCAAGCGCCGCAAAGACCACCGGCGGGACAAACATCAAAGGCGATACTTTAGCCATTCTTTTCAACCTTATCCAAGGCCGCACGCACCCGCGCATAGCGCCGCCAGCTCAGCCAGACGATACCGACCAGCAGCACGATACTGACCGCATAGGCCGACAAGACTTCGATTGCGTAATCACCCAAATCAGGCACGGCGCGCCCTCGCTTCCAATGCGCGGATACGGCGCGCGCGAATTTCTGTCCGCGTGCGCATCAGAACCAGCGCGATGAACAACAAAACAAACCCGGCGATGCAAACCAGTAGCGGGAACCAGAACACATCGGCCACGTTTTCTTCCTTATCCAGCGACAGCGACGCCCCTTGGTGCAAGCCCTGGTTCCAGAACAACACCGCATAGCGCGACAGGATCGCAAAGACGGACCCCACCATGCACAAGACCGATGTCAGGTCAGCGGCTGTATCGGGGTCCTCAATGGCTTCCCACAGGGCGATGTAGCCCAGATAGAACAAGAACAGGATCAGGAAAGATGTCAGGCGCGGGTCCCACGCCCAATAGGTGCCCCACATCGGCTGGCCCCAGACACCACCGGTAAACAGCGCGATCAGCGTAAAGATGATCCCAACAGGGGCCGCCGCCCGCGCGGCAAGTGCGGACACATGATGCCGCCGGACCACCCAGATCAAAGACGCCACCAACATCATGATCCATGCATTGATCGCCATCAGCGCAGCAGGCACGTGCAGATAGATGATCTTGACCGTCGATCCTTGGCGGAAATCATCAGGCGTAAAGAAGAACCCCCAGATCAACCCCACCACAAGGCAAACCGCAGCCAGCGCAAAACTCCAGGGCAAGACCGGTCTGGTCCAGCCCATAAACAGCTTTGGGTTGGCATATTCCCACATTGACATGGTGCTTATCTATCCTCCCTCATATCGTCCAACAATCCCCGATCACCGCAGATTGATGCGTAAGACAGCCGCAGTCGCAAAGGGCAACAGTGCGAAAGACCCCGCTGTGATCCCCGCCATCAGCATCAACGCACCGTTGGGGTCAAGCCCATCGGCCCCGCGGCGCACCGCCTCGGCCCCGAAGATCAGCGTTGGCACGTAAAGTGGCAAGACCAGAAGCGACAAAAGCAGCCCACCGCGCCGCAAACCTACCGTCAGGGCCGCGCCAAATGTGCCGATCATCGACAGCGCCGGTGTACCGATCAAAAGCGAGATCAGCAAATAGGCGTAAGCCTCTGGTGCAAGGCTAAGTAAGAACCCCAGCGCCGGTGCCGCCAGCGTCAGCGGCAGGCCCGTGGTGATCCAATGCGCCAGCGCCTTGATCATCGCAGCCCCTTCCAGCGGCAGCGGTGATGTGGCCAGTAAAGCCAGT
This sequence comes from Yoonia sp., assembly GCA_023263855.1. Lineage (GTDB taxonomy): Bacteria > Pseudomonadota > Alphaproteobacteria > Rhodobacterales > Rhodobacteraceae > Yoonia. Next base: position 2,294 of record JALQUF010000060.1, read on the forward strand.
GATCCATCTTCATAATCAAGCGCAAAAATCCGGTCCAGCGACAAAAGCGCGGCTAAAAGTGACGCGACCCATAAGATGCCCGGTGCGATCCGTGACAACACCGCCGTTTCAGGCCCGACACCGAAGGGGACCAGCACGACCACGATCAGAAAGAACGCAAGGCCCAGCCCAAAACCACCGCCCGCCCGGACAGCCAACCGCAGATCGCGCAGCAAAAGCGCAATCACAAGAACGCCTCATCCGAGCCGCCGCGCGCGTCCTCGGCGGCTTTGAACGGTGTCAGGTCCAGTTCCGGCGCGGCAAGCCCCAGATCAATATGCGTGGCGATGACGGCCACGCCGCCGGCCGCCAAATGTGTATTCTGCAACCAGTCCGCAAAAAGCTTGACCGAAAAAGCATCAAGCGAAACGGTCGGCTCGTCCAGAAACAAGACCTTGCGACCAATCACACCCAAACGGGCCAACCCCAGACGGCGCTTTTGCCCCGCTGACAACGTCCCGCCCATGCGGTCGCGCAAGTCGGCCAGATCAAAAGTGTCCAGAATATCATCCGGCAAATCCGCACCATGAACATCAGCCCAGAATTTCAGGTTCTCGGTCACGCTGAGCGCGGTCTTGATCCCGTCCGCGTGGCTGGCATAGGCGCCTTCATCCTCGGGATAGCTGACATTGCCCGCAATCGCGGGCTGTAATCCGGCCAGAGTGCGCAGCAACGTGGTTTTTCCTACCCCGTTGGGGCCACGCAAAATCAGCGCCTGTCCGGGATCAACTGCAAAACTGACCTTTGCCAGCACTGGCACACCGCCGCGCGCACAGGTCAGGTTTTCAACGCGCAGCATTAGACGGGCAACAGGGCCACTGCCACGCGCCGCCCCTCTGACAAAAGCACATTATAGGTCCGGCATGCCGCAGGTGACGCCATCGTCTCAACCCCGATCCCGGCGTCTTCCAGCGTGGTCCGGAAATCTGCGGGCGGATGCGCGATCTCGGGCCCTGTGCCCACGAAAAGCACGTCAATGTCAGCCACATGCGTCAGTACGGCAGCGGTATCATCAAAGCCGCCCCAGCTGCTTACGCCAGTGGGCAGCACCAACAACGCACCATCATATTTCTTGCCACCGACACGGAAGAAGCCCGGCCCGTAACCATCAATCGGGACCGCATCGTTATAGCTGATTTCGTTCAGGCGCATGGTGCCCCCTTCAGGTGTCGATATGGCCGTATTTGGTGCCCGCGCTTGGGTCTTTTTTGCTCCAGTCGCGTTTGACCCCCAGCACAAGCAGGATCGCCGATGCGACAAAGATCGACGAATAGGTGCCGATGACCACGCCCCAGATCATCGCAAAGACGAACCCGCGGATGACATCGCCGCCCAGAACAAACAAAGCGATCAGAGCCAAAAGCGTGGTGACAGAGGTCATCAAGGTCCGGCTGAGCGTTTCATTGATCGAAATGTTCAGTACTTCTTTGAGGTCTTTTTTCTTGTATTTGCGCAGGTTTTCACGGACCCGGTCAAAGACAATCACGGTATCGTTGATCGAATAGCCAACAATGGTCAGCAAGGCGGCGATAATCGCCAGATCGAATTTGATCTGCAATTCCGAAAAGATACCAATTGTCAGGATCACATCGTGGCCGAGCGCCAGCACAGCGCCGACCGCAAACTGCCATTCAAAACGCAGCCAGATGTAAAACAGGATCGCCAGAACAGCCAGCGCGACAGCGATCACAGCAGTTTGGATCAGCTCACCCGACACCTTTGGCCCCACGGATTCAACCGATGGGAACGTCATATTGGGATCAAGCGTGCGCAGCGCGGCTTGCACGGCTTCAATGGTTTCCGTCGCAATCCGCTCGTCACCTTCCTGGGCTTGGATACGCACCATGGCGACATGCTGATTTTCGTCAAATGACGGATCGAACACTTCGGCAATGGACACATCGCCCAAATCCAGCGCCTCAAGCGCGCTGCGATAGGCCGCCACGTCAACGGGCGCTTCGGACTGTGTCCGAATGCTTGTGCCGCCCTGAAAATCAATACCGTAGTTCAGGCCCTGGATCAGAAAGGATGCGAGGGCAACCACCATCGCAATCATCGAAATACCCAGCCAGATCCGTGCGCGGCTGAAAAAATCGATCGACGTGTTTTCGCGTACCAGTCTTAGGCGCATATCAAACCTCGATTGTCTTGGGGCGGGTGCGCGAGAACCAGATCACGATCAGGGATCGGGTGACGAAAATCGCAGTGAAAACAGATGTGACAATGCCGAACCCAAGGGTCACAGCAAAGCCGCTGACCGGCCCCGACCCCATGGTAAACAGAATGACAGCCGTGATGAAGGTGGTGATGTTGGCATCAATGATCGAAGACAGCGCCTTTTCATAACCCAGCTCAATCGCGCGCGCGGGCCCCTTGGCTGTCTTGAGCTCTTCGCGGATACGCTCGAACACAATGACGTTGGCATCAACAGCCATACCGATGGTCAGCACGATACCCGCAATGCCCGGCAGTGTCAGTGTAGCGCCCACGATGCTCAGCAAACCAAAGATCAGGCCGACGTTGATGATCAAGGCGACATTGGCAAAAACACCGAACAGACCGTAGCTCAGGATCATGTAAAACAGGATCGCAATGCCCGCCACGATACAGGCCACCTGACCCGCAGCGATACTATCCGCGCCAAGCTCGGGCCCGATGGTCCGTTCTTCCAGAAAGGTTAGTTCGGCCGGCAATGCACCCGCACGCAGCAACACGGCCAGATTGGTCGCCTCTTCCACGGTGAAGTTGCCGGTGATGATGCCGGAGCCGCCGGGGATATGGCTTTGAATCGTCGGGGCCGAAATCACCTCATTGTCGAGTACGATCGCAAAGGGGCTGCCGATGTTATCCAGCGTATAGTCGCCAAATTCACGCGCCGCAGAGGTATTGAAACGGAACGCAACGGCAGGCCGCCCGTTCTGGTCAAAGTCCAACTGTGCGTTCTCAAGGTCTTCGCCCGTCACAACGGGGCGCCGTTCAAGGATATAGAACAAACCGGCTGTTTCTTGCGCAGGAACGACCATATTGCCGGTGCCTGCCGATGCCTCCGGATCGCCCGTGGTGCCTTCAACAGGGTTGAACGTCAGTTGCGCTGTTGTGCCGAGCAATTCAATGATTTCATTGGCCGACCCGACACCGGGTACCTGCACCAGAATACGCTCGGCACCCTGACGCTGGATCGTGGGTTCACGCGTGCCGACCTCATCAATCCGGCGGCGGATGATTTCAAGCGTCTGCATAATCGTCCGCTCGTTCATGGCGGCCATCTCGGCCTCACTGAGCGTGATCGTCAAAAGGGTCCCGTTGATACGCACATCAATATTGGTTGAGGCAGCACCGGTGAAAGAGGCGACAGGCTGGGCCAGACCGCGCGCGATCTCAAAGGCGCGGGTTGCGCCGTCAGCCTCTGATATGCGCACCCGCAGTTCTGTCGCAGGGCCATCTTCGCGGGTCACAAAACCGACGGTATCACGTTCGGCGGCCAGTGCATCACGGACCGTTGGCCAGAAGCCTTCAATAAAAGAGGCATGCACATCCTCGACCTGCACTTCGACCAGCAAATGTGCACCACCGCGCAAATCAAGCCCAAGGTTCACAAGGCTGGAGGGCAAAAAGCTGGGCCACTGTGCCGCGTCGGCTTCCAGCGTGGCATTGGTCTGCCCTGTCTCGATGACAGCCATCGCATCATTGTGGGTCTCGACCCGGCCATAAAAGCCATTGGGCAGCGCAAACAGCAAACCGACCGCAACTGTGATCCAGATCAGCAGCAGCTTGGGAAACGAAATATTAAGCATTAAGCGTGCCTCGCCGGCCAGTTTTTTTAGGTTTTCGCCGGTTCGGTCTTGTTCATCACGGTCGCGATGGTCGATTTCACCACACGGACATTCACGCCCTTGGCAATCTCGACTTCGACTTCATTGGTGCCGTCTTCTTTGACTTTGACAATTTTGCCAACGACGCCGCCTTGGGTGATGATCTGATCACCCCGGCGCAGGCCTTCCAGCATCGCCGCATGCTCTTTGAGCTTTTTTTGCTGTGGGCGGATCAACAAGAAGTACATGATCGCAAAGATCAGCAAAAGCATAATCAGGTCGGCAGGTCTCATAATCCATCCCTTTTGGTCGTGCGGCGTTGTCGCCTTTGAAACTCGCGGCACATTATGTCCGCCACCTGTGATTGGCAACCGCGAACGCCCGCTTTCAACGGGCTTTCGTGCCATATGGGGGCGACAGGAAAAGAAAGCAATCACAATGGTGCGCTTTCATTGTGAATTGCCGCAACAACGCGCCACCGAACAAAAAAGGCCCGCAGAAAACTGCGGGCCTTTTGCGACGATTTAGTTGGGATCAGAGATCGCCGAACTGAAGACTGGACAAGAAACCAACGCCAATGTTCGGCTGAAATCCGACAAAACCAGTTTCCAGATCGTCAAGCGCGGCGTCTGTCATGTTTTGATCCAAACGCTGACGCGCACCGAATTCGTAGGTCAGGCCAAGCGCAAATATATCAGCTGAACCGCCCTCGTCAGAGTCGACGTTGGTAAAGCGCGCGGATACTGCAACACCCGGTGCGAATGCATATTCGCCACCGACTGACAACGCAGTGTAGTCCGCGAAGAAATCATCGCCCGATGTTGTTTCAAATGCACCCGTCAAAGAAATCGCTTGATCAAAACGATATGCGCCACGCGCACCGAAGATTGCGAAGTCCTGCTCGGTTGCGCTGGCATAGTACCCACGACCAAAGATCTGACCGGCGTCATACTCTGCCGACAGCAGATAGCCCTTTTCGTCAATGTCAGAGACCGATTCAACAATACCACCAAGCGTCACACCGGGAGCGACCTCGGCTTGCGCGTAAAATGTTGTGATATCGAAATCATCAAAGTCTTCGTCTGGGCGGCTGTAGTTGACCGCAACGCCAAATGCACCTGTCTGGTACTGACCGAAGATATCGAAGCCATTGATGTCTTCATCACCAAATCCATCTTCACTCAGATTGATGCTGGTATAGCCAGCACCCACCAGAGCCTCAGGCGTGATGGCGTAACCTGCGTAGACATTCAGCGTACGCACGGCGAATTCGAAGTCGTCTTCAACTTCAAACTTGTCATTGGCAATGCCGGCACCGATCAGGAACTGGCCGTTGGTGTATTCACCTTTGCCTTCCAGATCGAATGTTGTGACATCGACGTCACCGCCATCCTCAGGCGAAATGTTGCTATAGTCGAGGCTGAATGAACCGTATGTCACTTCCTGCGCAAAAGCAGGAACGGCCAGAACGCTGAGCGCGGCTACGGTAATGCTTGTTTTAATCATCTGTTATCCTAACGAGAATCCATGTTTTAACAACGCGGTATATGCAAGGAACCAAAGCGATGGGCAAGACATGAAGAAGTGTTTTTTCATAGCAATTTCAAGGCCTTTTTAAGGCGGAGGCTGCCGTGCATTTAGATGGCTGCAATTCATCTTGCCCAATCCGACTACATCATTCGATACTTCCTCCAGCGGCCCACATACTGTGCTTTCTGTGCTTCACTTGCCGCGCACAATCAGGCATATGACGCGCACTGAAACATCCTATAAGGACCGATGCCATGCATGATATCCGCACCATCCGTGACAACCCCGCCGCTTTTGATGCAGCTTTGTCGCGTCGTGGGATGGCACCTGTATCGGCCCAGATCCTTGCGATGGACGAAGCCCGGCGCGCCAAGATCCTGGCGGCGGAAACAGCCCAAGCCGAAGCAAACAAAGCCGCCAAGGAAGTCGGTGCCGCAAAGGGCCGCGGTGATGAGGCTGAGTTTGAACGCCTGCGCGCGCTGGTCGCTGAAAAGAAATCCGAGATCGCCGCCCTCAATGATGAAGCCAAGGCGCAAGATGCGGCCCTGACCGACATGCTGATGGGCATTCCCAACCTGCCCGATGACAGCATCCCTGACGGCGCGGATGAGGATGACAACGTCGAAATCCACCGCTTCGGCACGCCTCGCACGCTGGATTTCACCCCGCTGGAACACTTCGACATTCCCGCGATCCGCCCCGGCATGGATTTTGAAACAGCCGCCAAGCTCTCTGGTAGCCGCTTTGTCCTGCTGTCAGGCGCTGTGGCGCGTCTGCACCGCGCCCTCGCGCAATTCATGCTGGACGTGCATGTCGAAGAACACGGACTGACCGAGACCATTACCCCTGTTCTGGTGCGTGAAGAAATGATGTATGGCACAGGCCAGCTGCCCAAATTCGGCGAAGACAGCTATCAAACGACGAATGGTTGGTGGCTGATCCCCACGGCAGAGGTGACGCTGACCAACATCGTCAACGGCATGATCCTTGAAGACAGCTATCTGCCCCGTCGCTATGTGGCCCATACCCAGTGTTTCCGCTCGGAGGCAGGCAGCGCGGGGCGTGACACCTCGGGCATGTTGCGCCAACACCAGTTTGAAAAGGTCGAGATGGTCAGCATCACCAAGCCAGAGGACAGCGCGGCCGAGCATGACCGCATGACGGGCTGCGCGCAGGCTATCCTTGAGAAGCTGGAACTGCCCTACCGCACTGTTGTGCTGTGCACTGGTGATCTGGGCTTTGGCATGACGAAGACCCACGATATCGAGGTCTGGTTGCCCGGTCAGGACACTTACCGCGAAATCAGCTCTGTATCCGTCGCCGGTGACTATCAGGCGCGCCGCATGAACGCGCGCTACAAACCAGAGGCCGGCGGCAAGCCACAATTCGTGCATACGCTGAACGGCTCGGGGCTGGCCGTTGGGCGTGCGCTGATCGCAGTGGTCGAAAATGGGCAACAGGCCGATGGCTCAGTTGACCTGCCTGCAGCACTTCACCCCTATCTGCGCGGCAAGACACGGATCAACGCCAAGGGACAGATGGAATAATAGCGTACCGGTCTTGTGGTCGGATCATTCACCCGCGCGGTCAAATGAGGGACAACTGCGGATGACACCTGACGCGATCGCTCTATAGTCGTAGGCATGACAAAGATTTACGCAATCCTGACGCTCGTTTTCACCACAAGCTTTGTGGTCTCTCCGGCTTTGACCAGCCCGTTTAGCGGGTTCCGGGCGGATCAATTACCGAACCCGCAGATTGACCCGCCGATCCAGCCTGAAGGTTACGCATTTGCGATCTGGGGGTTGATTTACGGCTGGCTTGTGGTTTCGGCCGTCTTTGGAATGGTCAAGCGGGCGGAAGACGCCGCTTGGGATTGGGCCCGCAAACCATTGATCATCAGCTTGGCGGTCGGAACACCTTGGCTGGCTGTTGCGAATGACAGCGCGATCTGGGCCACGATCCTGATCTTCGTGATGGCTGTCACCGCCATTGCCGCCTTGCTGCGCGCGCCGGATGGTGACCTGTGGATGTTCAAAATTCCCGTTGGTATTTACGCAGGTTGGCTGACTGCCGCCTCATTCGTGTCACTGGGCACGACAGCGGCAGGGTACGGCGTGGGCGCCGATGCCTTGGGCTGGGCCTATATCGGGATTATCGGTGCTTTGACCGTCACATGTGGCGTGATGCTGCGCAGACCTGCAATAGCTTACGGGTTGACCGTAGTTTGGGCACTGGTTGGCATTATTGTTGCCAATGGCACCGAAGCCTGGACAGTGTCCGCACTTGCCGCAGGCGGCATTGTGGCCCTGCTGGCGCTGATCGCCACAACCCGCACAAGCGGCCGCCCTAGCCTTTCTTGAGGTGTTTTGACAAGCGCGACGGCTGCGACGACTTTTTGTCCTTGTAAGGGTTCTTGTCGCCCTGATCGCGCAGGAACAATCGGATCGGCGTGCCGGGCATATCAAAGTCAACGCGCAAGCCATTGACAAGATACCGTTTATAGCTCTCAGGCATCATGTCAGGGTGTGACGTCATCACGACAAACGCAGGTGGGCGCGTTTTCAATTGGGTCATATAGCGCATCTTGATCCGCTTGCCGCCCGGCGCGGGTGGCGGGTGCTGTTCGAGCATACCCGTCAGCCAACGGTTCAAATGCGCCGTTGAAATCCGGCGGTTCCAGACCTCATGCGCGCGCATGATCGCCTGTTGCAAACGGTCCAAGCCTTTGCCCGTCTTGGCCGAGACTGTCACCAAAGGTGCGCCCCGCAACTGCGGCAGAAGGCGCTCAAAGCTTTCGCGCAACTCTTTGAGCTTGCTTTGCTTTTCGTCCTCAACGTCCCATTTGTTGACCGCGATGACAACGGCGCGGCCTTCGCGCTCCGCCAAATCTGCAATCCGCAAATCCTGTTGCTCGAACGGGATTTCCACATCCAGCAACACCACGACAACCTCGGCAAATTTCACGGCGCGCAGCCCGTCGGACACAGACAGCTTTTCCAGCTTTTCCTGTACCTTGGCCTTTTTGCGCATGCCAGCGGTGTCAAAGATGCGCATCGGGACGCCGCCCCAGTCCTGCTGGACGGAAATCGCATCGCGGGTGATGCCCGCTTCGGGGCCGGTCAACAAACGCTCTTCACCAATGATCTTGTTGATCAACGTGGATTTACCCGCATTCGGACGCCCCACAACAGCAATCTGCAACGGCTTGGCGCGGGTCGGAATGCGTGGCGCGTCCTCATCATCTTCGCCCACATCCACGTCAACTTCGGGTGCATCCGCGGCAGCTTGTTCGGCATGCGCATCGGCAATCGGACGCAACATATCCATCAGCTCGCCCATGCCTTCACCATGTTCGGCAGACATGCGGATCGGCTCACCCAGACCCAGCGCATAGGCTTCAAGGATCGTGGCATCTGCCGCTTTGCCTTCACCCTTGTTGGCCGCCAGAATGACATTGGCATTCTTCTTGCGCAGGATATCGGCAAAGACCTCATCCGCAGGCAGAACCCCTGCCCGTGCATCGATCATGAACAGACAGACGTCAGCCATTTCAACCGCGCGTTCGGTCAGGCGGCGCATCCTGCCTTGCAGGCTGTCGTCGGTTGCTTCTTCCAGACCGGCGCTGTCAATCACGGTAAAGCGCAGATCGGCAAGGCGCCCTTCGCCTTCGCGCAGGTCACGCGTCACCCCCGGCTGGTCATCGACCAAAGCCAGTTTTTTGCCAACCAGACGGTTGAACAGCGTGGATTTGCCCACATTGGGACGGCCCACAATCGCAAGGGTAAAGCTCATTTCTCGGCTCCTGACGGCGTATCAACGCGCAGCTACACCACTTAAGGCTTAACGGAAAGCGTGCAATTGGCCATTTTTGCTGAGGACGTACAGCGTCTCACCAGCCACAACAGGGCCAGAGGCCGCGCCGCCGGGCAGGTCAAGCTGACCAATCAGGGCACCTGACGTCGGATCAAACTGGCGGATCAAGCCATCCGAGGAGGTTACGATCAGGCGTCCACCTGCCAAGACTGGCCCGTAATGTGCAAAGACCCGCTTTTGACGGCTTGTCCGCTCACCATCTTCAAACGTGGGCAAGGCCGTGCGCCAGACGGGATTGCCCGAATTGGCATCAAGGCGCACCAGCTCATTCAGGTCATTGATCAGGAAAACGGCATTGCCAACAGGCCACACCGGGCTGACCGACCCTTCTGTAGCGGTCCAGAGCCGTTCGCCATCAGACAAGTTGATCGCAACTGTGCGGCCGCCAAAGTTACCGATGTAGACACGGCCACCAACGATGACCGGATCGCCTGAAATATCACTGATCACGCCCGCTGCACTGCCGACACGATCGCCAGAGACAAAGGTTGACCAGCGTGTCAGGCCACCGCGTGGATAGGTTGTCAGCACCTCACCCGAGGGGAAGGGAAAAACGACAAATTCGCCGCTGGTCGCAGGTGACGCGCCGCCTGCAAAATTAGCAGTCGAAGGCGCACCCGAGCGCTGCCAGCGAATACGCCCGTTCGTCGTATCAAGCGCCCACGCGGTACTGTCGCGCGCAACGACATAGACCAGATCGCCACGCAATGTCGGCGCAGCATTCGCGGGCGCATCAAGATCCTGGGTCCAGACTTCGGCGCCGGTTGCGGCGTCAAGGGAGGTGATCTCACCAAATCCGGTCGTGACATAGACACGTCCACCGCCCACAGAAATGCCGCCCCCGGACGCATCGCCCGCGTTGTCGCGGGTCGGTGTCAGATCACGGCTCCAAAGCGTCGCACCATTCACGGTGGTCGCTGTGACCCGCGCGCGTGCATCAATTGTATAGATCACACCGTTTGAAACGACAGGATGGGATGTAATGCGCGCACTTTTGCTGTCGCCCTCACCGATCTCTGCCACAAACAGCGGCTTCAGGCTTGGCCCAAGTGCTGGATGGGTAATGCTATGGCTGGGGCTGCCGTTGCGGTGCCCCCAGTCTGCATTTGCCCGTGCAGCAGGCAGGCGGACCGGAAGGGTCTGATTTTCAAAGACTGTCTGCGCCCGGATATCGAACCGATCTCCCGGCAGGATGACGTCATCATCACCACAGGCGGCCAAAACAACAAGGCTCAGGGCGGCAGCAATGCTTACTCTTAAAGTCACGGGTCAGATCCAATCTGGGCTTTACTGGGTCACGGCGTCGGCCAAAGGCTCGCCTAACGCTACCATGAGGGTCTGGACGCGTTCGCGCAAGCCAAGCGTGACCGCTGCATCTTCTTCAATCTGGCGCATCAGGGCCACAGCACCGTCGGTGTCGCCCGCGTCCAAGCTCATGTAGGCAATCTGCTCCAACGCCAGCAGGCGAAACGGCTGGCCGGGCTGGGACAGCGCCTCAAGATTTGCGCGGCGCGCGGCGGCATCATCTGTGGGCAGCATCGCGGCCTTGAACGCAGCCAGATCGCGGTACATTTCGGGCAAATCAGGGTTTGTGACAACCATGTTCAGCGTTTCAGCAGATGCCGCGATGTCCCCGGCTTCTTGCTGGGTCGCGGCACGCAAAAGCAGTGTGACCGCAGCAGCGGCGCCCTCGCCCTCGACCTGCTCCATCGCTGTGGCGCGCGTTGCTGGATCGTTTTCTTCCAGCGCGGCCAACAGCGCGTCACCGGTTGCCTGTGCTGCGTTGCGGTCTTGGGCCGTGCGATATTCGTTCCAAGCGGCACCTCCCACCAGCAACAAGACTGCGGCGACGCCGATCCAGCCATAGCGGCGCAAATAGCCATACAACTTTTCGCGGCGGACTTCCTCGGTGACTTCGTTGATAAAACTGTCGCTGTCGCTCACCTTGGTCCCCAATTTCTTGCCGGTTTAGAAACGTCTGTGCGGGTACATATCGTGAAGCCGGCGCAATGAACAAGAGGCCAAGAACGAAACTGCCTTCTATTCGGGCGATCCACACAAAAATGTGCGCTTGCCGTGGCCCGCTACTCTCTATAAAGTGAACTGAATGGTTTAGTACATTAAAATGATCTGCGCCGCGAAATTGGGCGTAAAGAGAGATGATAAAACAACGGCAGGCTGAACAAGCGGCGGCCAGAGGGAACGACAATATGAAAATCATTCCGGTGATTACCGCACTGATCGTGCTGGCTGGCCTGTACATGGTGGTGTTCGAACGTGACACGGTTGTGGGCTTCGCCCAAAGAAATGACGCTGAGGCCGCTGTTGTTGCGCAAGAAAACGTCTCACCTGCAGATGCGGCGCAAGCCGGCCCTCAGCAGGTTGGTGTTGTCGCCATGCACTCGGTTGCCCAAACGGTTGATAGCGCTGTGGTTTTGCGCGGCCGGACCGAGGCTGCACGCCAAGTCACTGTCGCTTCTGAAACATCGGGCCTTGTGATCTCGGAACCGCGCCGCAAAGGCGCCTTTATCAATGCGGGCGAAGTGCTGTGCAAGCTTGATACCGGCACGCGCGACGCATCCCTAGCCGAGGCCCGCGCACGATTGGCAGAAGCGCAAGGTCGCGTCCCCGAAGCGCAGGCGGGTGTTCTTGAAGCCAACGCGCGTGTCCGCGAAGCCGAAATCAACCTCAACGCGGCCCAAAGCCTGTCCGAAGGTGGCTTTGCCTCTGAAACACGCGTTGTCAGCGCACAAGCCGCGATGGAAGCTGCAATTGCGGGTGTCCAGCGGGCAAATTCCGCAGTGGCGTCTGCCGAAGCTGGCATCCAATCCGCCCAAGCCGCTGTCGCCTCGGCCGAACGGGAAATTGACAAGCTGACGATCACAGCGCCCTTCTCTGGCCTGCTGGAAACGGATACCGCCGAACTGGGCGCACTTATGCAGCCCGGCACACCTTGTGCGACGATCATTCAACTTAACGAAATCAAACTGGTGGGCTTTGTGCCTGAGGCTGATGTGGCCAAAGTCAACGTCGGTGCAATGGCTGGTGCCCGCCTGACCAGTGGCGCACAGGTACAAGGCCGTGTCACGTTCCTGTCGCGCAGTGCAGACGAACTGACCCGCACGTTCCGCGTAGAAGTCACCGTCGCCAACGATGATCTGGCCATCAGCGACGGCCAAACGGCAGAAATTCTGATCGCCTCCGAGGGGCGGACGGCGCATCTGGTCGCACAATCTTCACTGACCCTTGATGACGACGGCGTCTTGGGTGTGCGCACCGTGTCGGACGGGAACATCGTGAAATTTATGCCCGTGACCTTGCTGCGCGACACGGCAGAGGGCGTTTGGGTGACAGATTTACCGGACACTGTTGATATTATCACCATCGGGCAGGAATTCGTCGTCGACGGCGTCGAGGTGGCCCCCACATTTACGGATGCCAAAGGATGAGCGGGATCGTCGATTGGGCCGCGTCACGCGCCCGTATGGTTTTGGCCTTTATTGCCCTGTCACTGCTTGCAGGGGGCATGGCCTATGTCGGGCTGCCCAAGGAAGGCGAACCTGACATCGAAATCCCCGCGATCTTCGTCTCTGTCCCCTTCCCCGGTATTTCAGCCGAAGACAGTGAAACCCTGCTTGTCAAACCGATGGAAACCGAACTGTCGGATCTGGACGGGCTGAAAACCATGTCCGCCACCGCGGCCGAAGGCTATGCCGGTGTCGCGCTCGAATTTGAATTCGGCTGGGACAAGACCAAGATCCTTGCCGATATCCGTTCGGCCATGAACAACGCCGAGGCGCAGTTTCCCGCAGGCGCGGATCAGTATTCCATCAACGAAATCAACTTTTCCGAATTCCCCATCGTCATCGTCAACCTGACAGGTCAAGTGCCTGAACGGACTTTGCTGCGCGTCGCCAAAGATCTGCAAGACCGGATCGAAGGGCTTGACGCTGTGCTGGAGGCCGGTCTGGCCGGACAACGCGATGAGATGCTTGAGGTCGTGATCGACCCGTTGCGGCTTGAGGCCTATAACGTCACTGCAGGCGAGCTGATCGGCGTTGTCACCAACAACAACCTGCTGATTGCAGCAGGTGAGGTTGAAACCGCCCAAGGTACCTTTGCCGTCAAAATCCCGTCCTCATTCGATGAACCGGCAGATGTCTACAACCTGCCGGTCAAAACCAATGGCGACCGGGTGATCACGCTGGGCGATCTTGCCACCATCCGCCTGACATTCGAAGACCGGCTTGGCACCGCCCGTTTCAACGGGGTCAATACCGTCGCTCTACAGGTGGTCAAACGCAAAGGGTTCAACCTGATCGACACAACCGCCCTTGTGAAAGAAGTCGTCGAAGAAGAACGCGCCAGCTGGTCGCCTGAGCTGCAAGCGGCCATTCAGGTCGGCACCTCGAATGACCAGTCCCGCAACGTGGCCTCGATGGTCAGCCAATTGGAAGGCTCCGTTCTGACCGCGATCGCGCTGGTGATGATCGTGGTTCTGGCCGCACTGGGCACCCGCCCCGCGCTTTTGGTCGGTTTCGCAATCCCCACGTCTTTCCTGCTCTGCTTCGCTCTGCTTGCCGTGATGGAAATCACCATCTCGAACATCGTGATGTTTGGTTTGATCCTGGCCGTGGGTATGTTGGTGGATGGTGCAATTGTGGTGGTCGAATACGCCGACAAGCGCATCAAAGAGGGCACAGGCCCGATGCACGCCTATGTCGAAGCTGCCAAGCGCATGTTCTGGCCCATCATTTCGTCCACCGCGACCACGCTTTGTGCCTTCTTGCCGATGCTGTTCTGGCCGGGTGTGCCGGGGCAATTCATGGGCATGCTGCCCGTGACGCTGATCTTCGTGCTCTCCGCATCGCTGGTCGTTGCACTGGTCTATCTGCCTGTCATGGGCGGCGTGACCGGCCGGATGAGCCGTATGTTCGGCAATGCGTCGGACTGGCTGCGCGATCATTTACCATGGTTCGTGCGCGCCCTGCTGGTCGTCCCGGCCGTCATGGTTGTGTTTACCGGCGCGATGCTGACGCTCAACCCCGGCTATCTGACCAGAGAGGCCGTGCAAACCAGCGGGCTGAGCGACAGCCTGCCTGGCATGATCCTGTTCATGGTGGGGGCGTTCCTGTTGTCCATCACCATCGGTGCAGCCAAGATCGAACGTGCGCCCAAGACAATCAAAGCAGGCTATCGCCGCTCGCCCTTTGGCCACTTTATGAGCTTTATTGCGGGCAATCCGATCATGCCGCTGGTCACGGTCGGGGCGGTCGCCTTTACGGTGGTTTCGATCTTTGGCTACTACGGCGCCAATAACAACGGCGTTGAGTTCTTTGTCGAATCCGAACCCGAGCAGGCCATCGTCTATGTCCGTGCACGCGGCAACCTGTCGCTGGAGGAAAAAGACGATCTGGTCCGCCAGGCCGAAGAGATCGTTCTGGCGCACCCCGGCGTCATCACCGCCTTTTCCTTTGCCGGCGATGGCGGGCTGAACACGGACGCCAGTGGCGCAAGCACACCGGGCGATACGGTCGGTCAGGTCCAGTTGGAAACAATTCCCTGGGAGGATCGTGCCGGCATCGCCGAACTTGACGGTGATGTGGTGTTGGCCGAGTTGCAGGAACAGCTGAACACGATCCCCGGCATCGAGACCGAAATTCTGGCCCAATCGCGCGGGCCTGCATCGGGTAAACCTGTGCACCTGCGCCTAAAAAGCGACAACTGGGACGATCTGCGCAACGCAACAGCCATCGCGCGGGCGCAATTCGAACAGACACCCGGCCTGATCACGATTGAAGATTCGCTGCCCCTGCCCGGTATTGACTGGCAGATTGATGTAGATGTGGAAAAAGCCGGGCGCTACGGCGCTGATGTGGCCACCGTTGGGGCGATGGTGCAAATGGTCACGCGGGGCATCCTGCTGGACACGATGCGCGTTGACAGCTCGGACGAGGAAATCGACATCCGCGTGCGCCTGCCCGAACAGGACCGTGTGCTGTCGACGCTCGACAGCCTGAAGGTCCGCACATCATCCGGGCTTATTCCTTTGTCCAGCTTCATCACCCGGACCCCTGTGGCCAAGCTGGGCCAGATCGACCGGATCGAGCAGAAGCGCTATTTCGACGTGAAGGCAGGCGTGGCCACCGGGCTGACCAACCTGACTGTTGACGGCGAAAATGTCGCGGTTGTGCGCATCGCGAGCGAAGATGCCGTCGGCATG
>JALQUF010000061.1 GCA_023263855.1 Yoonia sp.
GCCACGATCGAGAAATTACGGATATGTGAAAGGTCTGTCATAGCTGGGATATGATGGTGTTTTGTGAGGCGGTCAAGTGGCATGACAATGGATCAATTCGCTCTGATGTGCGGCCAATTGGCGGTTTCGCCACAGAACGCGGTAGAATCTGAGGTCACGATCAAAAACACAGGGTTTATGCGTGAAATATTGATGGCGTTTTGGGGTGAAAGCCATTGCGGCTGCGTGGCCTTGGGTACCGTCACCCCTCGGCAAGGTCTAGAAAGCTAGCCAAAAACGGGTTTTCTGTTTGTGTGTTTGAGCCGTCAATCGCAGGTCCCAGCGCGCCGCGATCCTCTCGGCGCGCTTTTCCAGATCGCTAGGTTGCTCTTGCATGGTGTTTCTCGGACTTTCGCAAATGAATTGAGTTAGCGTTGCAGTGAGACGGAAAACGACACCTCTGTCAATTTACGAAGCAGGCTTGGCGAAAATACGTCTCACCCCGGATTTCTTCAGCCTCCAAGCATCGCACAGCCCGGTCGAGTGTGTTGCCCTGCATGCTCCTTCTGCTGCCCGTTCCACTTTCCCCAATTGCATCGTTGCCCTCGCCTCGGCATACTCTACCATGTGGGGCGTAACCTGATATGGATCATCCGGGGCAAACCGGGGGCCGGGCAGAGGATGGGCGAATGCGGTATTTTTTATTGGCAGGTGCTTTGGCATCAGTGGCGGCTTGCGGCGGTGGCGCCAGCCGGGGTGCGACAGGCGCCATCAGTGAAGCATGTCTGGAAGCAGATCGCCGGGCGGCCTCGCCTGCGTTGTGTTCATGCGTCCAACAAGTCGCCAACCAATCCCTTTCAGGCAGCGATCAAGCGCGTGTGGTCGGCTTTTTCGAGAACCCGCAACTGGCGCAGGATACCCGCCAATCAGACCGCCTTGGTGACGAGCGGTTCTGGGACCGCTACCGCGCCTTCACCGATCTTGCGTCCGAGATATGTCGTCCAACAGACGCCTAGCCGCCGCTGCGATGATATCCAAAGCGCCATCAAAATCCCGCGTATAATAAGGATCGGGCACATCGGCATCTGCCATCCGGCGCACCGGCGTTGTATTGCCTCTGGGCCGCAGCTTTTCAATATCGCGTTGGTTTTGCCGGTCCATCGCGACAATCAGATCGAAAGCATCGAAATCCGCAGCCGCGAATTGTCGGGCGCGCAGCCCGCTCAGGTCGATCCCGCGGGCCTTTGCCGCCGCTTGCATCGGACCGTAAGGCGTATCACCCGCATGCCATCCAGCCGTCCCGGCACTATCAAGCATCAGGTCGGGTGCAAGCTGGCGCATCACGCCCTCGGCCGCAGGCGAGCGGCAGATATTCCCAAGGCAGACAAAGACAATTCGCATCAGCGCAACACCCCGCGTCTGGTCATGGCGCGCGCGTAGACCCAAAGCAAGACAATGACCACCGGAATCGCAATTGTAAACGCCACCGCCCCTGCCCCGGCTGCAGCCACCATGCGGCCGCCCTCTGCAATGACGTAGGTATAGATGGATGATCCGATCAGCCCCAGCAGCGAAAGCGCGAAAGCCGGTCCTGCAAAACGGGAGCGCAACAACAACAGAAGCGACCCAATAACCGAGAACCAGACCCCAACCGCCCAAGTGACCCCGAACCACGTCGGGGCATCGTTCAACATGGCCAGCCGCTCTGGCGGTTGGGCCGCCATATATCCCGCCGCTTCAAAGCGCGTCATCACATAGTCCATCGCCCCGCCTGCATTCCAAAACAGCGCCAGAATGCCCACGATCCAAAGATGAATTGGTGTTCTTGCCATGGTGTCCCCCCCCTAGCATCGCAGCCAACATACCCGGTTGCGCCGGTTTCGGCCACTGTGTCACCCAAACCCCTTGCAGCGGCCTCTTGGGCGTGGCCAAATCAGGCCTATGAAGATTGCAATTTTGACAGGTGCCGGTGTCTCGGCGGAAAGCGGCCTTGGCACGTTTCGCGACAAAGACGGGCTGTGGACCCGCTATGACCTGAACGAGGTGGCAACACCCGAAGGTTTCGCCCGCAACCCGGCCCTAGTGCATGATTTCTACAATGCACGCCGCGCCAATTGCGCCGACGCCACACCGAACGCCGCCCATATGGCACTGGCAGAGCTTGCCACCGGCCCGCATGAGGTGACGCTGATCACACAGAACGTAGATGACCTGCATACCCGCGCGGGATCACCTGATGTAATCCATATGCATGGCCGCCTGATGCGCGCACTTTGCGCCGCCTGTGACGCGCGCTGGGATGCCCCGCTGGTCATGTCCCCGAATGATCACTGCCCATCTTGCGGCGCTACCGCGACCCGGCCTGACATCGTCTGGTTCGGTGAAGTCCCCTATGACATGGACGCGATCAGTGCGGCTGTCGCAACCTGCGATCTTTTCGTGGCCATCGGCACCTCGGCCGAGGTTTATCCCGCCGCAGGCCTTGTCGAGTTGGCGGGCCGGCAGACGCTTGAAATCAACCTCGCGCCTTCGGCCCGCGCGAATGCCTTTGACGATCACCGCTTTGGGCCTGCCTCAGAGGTTGTGCCTGCGTGGGTCGCAGAATTGCGCTGAGGGCTGGACCTTTGGCCCCTGCCCGATAAGAAGGTGTCCATGAACAAAACCACAGATATCGCGGCCTTGGCCAGAGATGTGCAAGCAGGCAACCGCAGGGCACTGGCGCGGGCGATTACGCTGGTCGAAAGCGGTCGCGCTGATCATCGCCAAGACGCACTGGCACTGCTCGACGCCCTTGGCGCAGACAAACAGGCGCTGCGCATCGGCCTGTCCGGCACGCCGGGTGTTGGCAAATCAACCTTCATCGAAAGCTTTGGCCTGATGCTGACCAGCATGGGCAAACGTGTCGCGGTTCTGGCGGTTGATCCGTCTTCGGCCCGCTCGGGCGGCTCGATTCTGGGCGACAAAACCCGCATGGATCACCTCGCCCGCGATCCCAAGGCGTTCATCCGGCCGTCTCCAAGCCAGACGCAGCTGGGCGGCGTCGCACGCCGCACGCGCGAAGCCGTGGCCTTGTGCGAAGCGGCCGGCTTTGATGTGGTTCTGATCGAGACGGTCGGCGTGGGCCAATCCGAAACGGTCGTGGCCCAGATGTCGGACCTATTTGTGCTGTTGCTGGCACCTGCGGGCGGGGATGAACTGCAAGGGGTCAAGCGCGGCATCATGGAGATGGCCGATCTTATCTTGGTCAACAAAGCCGATGGTGATCTCAAGGCACAGGCCACACGCACCTGCGCCGATTACGCAGGGGCATTGCGCCTATTGCGTAAACGGCCCCAAGACCCCGAAGGGTTTCCCAAGGCGCTGACAATCTCGGCGCTCGAAGCAAACGGGTTGCAGGCCGCATGGGATGAGATGGAAGCATTGACCACATGGCGCCGCGACCATGGCACATGGGACGCAACCCGGGAAGCGCAGGCCAGCTATTGGTTCGGCCAAGACGTGCGCAACGGGTTGCTGGCACTTTTGCAGGACGATCCACAAACCGCCCAACTGATGCAAACAGCACAGGCGGTTGTGGCAGCGGGACAGATCGCCCCGGCAGCAGCAGCGGCAAACGTCCTGCAGCCACTGCGCGACCGCCTCAAGACACGCGCGGACGTCTAGACCTTCGGGTCGCGGCTTTTTTCTTTTGCGCAGGCCCCGAAACCGCTATCCCTTTATTGCATGGCCAAGAACACACCACGCGACAGATGAAGGGATAGCATGCCCTTTACAGACGTCATCGACGACTACACAGATCAGGCCACAGGGACGATCAACGTCAACGGTGATCAGGTTGGCTATACGGT
Organism: Yoonia sp.; assembly: GCA_023263855.1. GTDB lineage: Bacteria > Pseudomonadota > Alphaproteobacteria > Rhodobacterales > Rhodobacteraceae > Yoonia. Next base: position 3,828 of record JALQUF010000061.1, read on the forward strand.
CTCGTATGGTGTCAACACACTGACCTATCCCAATACAGACGCCGGTGCACAAGTGACCGCTGACGGCCAGCAATCCGTCGAAGTGACATTTGACGCCCGTGTTGTCGGCATATCGCTCAGTTTTGATCGCAGCAATGCGGGCGAAATCTACTTTGTGGAAATCGAAGGCACCCTCGTTGACCTCAACACCCTGATCGCAGATGGCGATGCGGTCTTTACCAGCGCGTTTGCCGATGGATCGGGGGTCGGCACCCACGAAGTCACGGCGACCGGCGGTATCAGCAGCACTGGCAATTTTGACAACGGCAGCCTTGGGTTTATGACGTTTTCCATCCCCGTTTCCCGGATCGCGTCACGGGGACCGGCGGCAACAGCGGCAATTTTGATATTGTCGAAATCGGGGTCGATTCAGATACCTTCAAAGTGGTTTGCTTCGCCGCCGGGACGGACATCATGACACCAAGCGGACCCGTCCCGGTCGCGGGTCTGCGAAGCGGCGACGTCGTCATGACGGCGCCGCGCATTGCCGCACGGATCGCGGGCCATACCGAAATCCTTGTCTCTGCCGTCCATCTAGTGGGTCTGCCAGGTATCGAGATCGACCACGCCATGACGCAAGTGACCTATCACCATCTGCTGCTGGACTGCCATGATGTTGTCCTCGCCAATGGCGCGCCCGCCGAAACCCTCTATGTCGGCCCGATCTTGGCCAAGATTCTGGCAGAAGGGCCGCCCGAGATTTCGGTTGCGCAATTTGCCGACAGTGAATTGTCGGACATAGCGCCAGCGCGGCCCTTTCCCGACCCTAAGGATGCAAGAAAGATCATCGCCGCACATATCAGGCATAACCGCCCTGCGCTGGAAAAATGGCCCAATATCGCCACCACTGCATCGGTTTGAGCATCCTGTGACCACATGATACCTGACCGCAGCGCAGGCCACCTTGGGGTCAACTGTACCGAACCCCCGATTCATCGTGCACGGATGACCAAATCGGGTTGACGGGATCAAGGAATCCGCCTATCTCGCGCTGATCTTATACATGACCCTGCGGATGCGGGGTTTAAAACCCGTATCACTGGATACCCTGCCAATCGGGCAGGTGATGTCCCAAGGACAAGGAACACGCTCATGTCGCGCCGTTGCGAACTGACTGGAAAAGGCCCAATGTCTGGCAACAATGTCAGCCACGCCAAGAACCGTACCCGCCGCCGCTTTCTGCCAAACCTGCAGGACGTAACCTTGATGTCCGACACGCTGGGCCGGTCGTTCAAATTCAAGATCTCCAACGCAGCCCTGCGCACTGTTGACCACCGTGGTGGTCTGGACGCGTTCATGGCGAAGGCAAAAGATGCCGAGCTGTCTGAAAGCGCGCTGAAGGTCAAAAAAGAGATCGCCAAGGCAACTGCTGCCTAAGCCTCTTTGACGGAACCAATTACAAAACCCGGCAGCCCGCAAGCTGCCGGGTTTTCTGTGTTGCGCGATAGGTCGCTTTTAGCGCTGCTTTCCCCGCAACCTGCTGAGCGTCACAGGTGTCATGCCCAGAAACGATGCAATGAGCGTGTGGACAAACAGACCCTCATATCCCGGATAATTCTCGCGAAACCACGCTAGACGACCAGCGCCACTCAGCGCGGCAAGACACCATTCACGATCGGCTTTACGCGACAGCGCGTCCTGCAAAATGGCATTTGCCCAGTCGCGCACAGGTTCGGCCCTGATCATCTCCTCCAAAAGAAGTTCCGCATCCATCTGTGCAACCAGCACATCCGTCACCGCTTCTAGTGCGACTTGCGATAGCTGCGCCTTGGTGCGGGCAATATGTGGCGTAATGACCGATGGACCATGATAAAGACCCACACAAACAGCAGTGCCATCAGACGCGTGGATTTCGCTGGCCACGCATCCATCCAAAAGGATGTATTCCTGCGTTTCGTTCTCGCCTTGCTGCGCAAGAAAGGCACCTTTCTTGACCAAGCGTGTCTTCCACATCGCGGCAAACGCCGCACACGCCGGGGCCGTTGTCATCGCCGAGGATTGCGAAAAGAACGTCATCAAATCCATTTCGTCGAAATCCTTATCAAAAGATAATGCCCGCAACCTTTGGTGCTGTCAGTTCTGACACATCGCAAGGAGTAATGAAAATGCAGTCAGCAAGAACAGCACGCCAACATGGGATGAATGCCATAGGCTTTGGGGTGGTTGGACTAATGGTATATGCCATCATGATTTTCGGCACCCTTGCCCATCTCGAAGCTGTTTCAGGATATCGGCCATTCGACATGCGCCCCCTTGGGTATACCTATTCCGATGCGGACCAGCTTTTGGCGGGTCTGGGTCCAGACGGTCGCGCCTACTATCTTACCCGCCAAATTCCGCTTGATCTGTTCTATCCGGCGCTTCTTGCACTCACATTGGTTTCAACCCTGCGTTGGCTGGAACAACGTCTGCCTCATCGGCGGTGGGTCCGCATTGGGATCGCGACGGCCATTGCTGCTGCGGCCTGCGACTATGCCGAGAACTTGGGCGTGGTTGCCATGATCCTGACCTGGCCAGACCTCTCCTCGTATCTGGTCGGCAGCGCCAGCATTGCTACAACCGCAAAATCGGCCCTGACGACACTGGCGGCAGCATTGGTTCTGGTACTTGGCGTAATTGCCCTTCGGCGGCCCGCCCTGTCCTAGGGTTGGCAAGCATGGTGGCGTCTTGCCCCGCCTTATGGCAAAGCTTGCGCCATGACCGCCTTGCCAATTGATCCCGTTCTGCCTGAATTGATGCAGGCCCTTGCCGCATCCGGTCGCGCCGTTTTGCAGGCCCCGCCCGGGGCGGGCAAGACCACGCGCGTCCCGCTTGCGATGCTTGAGGCGGGAGTGACGGACGGCAAGATCATCATGCTTGAACCCCGTCGTCTTGCTGTGCGCGCCGCCGCCGAACGCCTGGCCCAAGGTCTTGGCGAAGCGCCCGGCCAGACCGTCGGCTACCGCATGCGTGGCGACAGCAAGCCTGGCAAGCGGATCGAGGTTGTGACCGAAGGCATCCTGACCCGCATGATCCAGTCAGACCCAGAACTTGCAGGCATTGGCGCGGTCATCTTTGACGAATTCCACGAACGCTCACTAAATGCCGATCTGGGCCTCGCGCTTGCATGGGAAGCTCGCGCCGTCCTGCGCCCTGACCTGATTGTTCTGGTCATGTCCGCCACGCTGGATGCCGCCCCAGTCGCAAATATGCTGGACGATGCACCCGTCATCACATCCGAAGGGCGGTCCTTTCCGGTTACCACCCACTTCCTTGATCGCACTGTGCCGAAAACCCAACGGCTGGAGGCCGCAACAACCGAATTGATCATCTCTGCCGTTGAACAGACGCAGGGCGGTGTTCTTGTCTTTCTTCCCGGCGAGGGCGAGATCCGGCGCACCGCGTCCCAGCTTGAAGGGCGTATGCCCGCCGGTTGCGAAATCCGCCCGCTTTATGGCGCCCTGCCCTTTGCCGCCCAGCGCAAGGCCATTGCGCCCCTCAGCACAGGGCGAAAAATTGTGCTGTCCACATCAATCGCCGAAACCTCGCTCACCATTGAAGATATCCGTGTCGTCGTCGACGCAGGCCGCGCCCGGCGTGCACGGTTTGATCCCGGATCGGGGATGTCGCGGCTTGTCACCGAAAAAGTCAGCAAGGCCGAGGCCACCCAGCGCGCTGGCCGTGCGGGCCGCATGGCCCCCGGCGATGCGTTTTGCCTTTGGACCAAGGGCGAACACGGTGCTTTGCCCGCCTTCGCTCCGGCTGAAATTGAAGCCGCAGATTTGGCCGGGCTTGCGCTGGAACTGGCGGTTTGGGGCAGTGACGATCTGGCGTTCCTGACCCCGCCACCGCAGGCCGCATTGGCCGAAGCGCGCGCATTGTTGCAAGGGTTGGGTGCATTGGATACGGCCGGACGCATCACAGCACATGGCCGCGCACTGGCGGCGATGCCGCTGCACCCGCGTCTCGCACATATGCTGCAAACCGCAGGCAAAGCCGCCGCCCCCCTCGCTGCACTTCTGGCGGCCCGCGATCCGCTGCGCGGCGCACCCGTTGATCTGTCACTACGGATCGCGGCGCTTGCCGGCCGCTATGACGGGCCGGGCCAAAAGCATCATGCAGCACTGGCACAAATCAAATCCGAAATCCCCCGCCTGTCCAAAGGCCTGCACGCCACCGCGGCACCGCTGAGCCTTGGACAGCAAGCCGCCCTTGCCTACCCCGACCGTGTCGGGCTGCGCCGCAAGGGCGATGACCCGCGCTACGTTCTGTCGGGCGGCAAGGGTGCAGTCATGGATGCCGCCGACCCGCTGGCAGGGGCGCGCCTGATCGTGGCCACCGATCTGGATGGCGACACACGCGAGGCAAATATCCGGCAGGCCGCAACGATTTCCGAACGCGAGTTGCGCGACATATTCCCCGATCAGATCGCGTGGCATGACGTCTGCGCATGGTCCAAGCGTGAACGCCGCGTTCTGACCCGCCAACAAGAACGGTTCGGGGCATTGGCGCTGGATGACCGCCAGTGGTCAGATGCACCGCCCGAAGCCATCGCATCCGCCATGCTGGAGGGCATCCGCCAACTGGGGCTGCGCCCGTCCGCTGCTGCGCAACGCTTTCGCGCGCGTGTGGCCTTGGTCGATGACTTGCCGCCCATGGATGATGCCACGCTACTTGCTACGCTGGAAGATTGGCTCTTGCCGCATCTAAGCGGTGTCCGCAGTGCCGAAGACTGGAAACGCTTTGATATTCTGCCCGCCCTGCGGGCCATGCTGGATTGGGATCAAACCCAGCGACTGGATCGCGCAGCCCCCGCGCATTTCATAACACCCTTGGGGCGCAAGATCCCGATCGACTATGAAGGCGAAGCCCCCGAGATCACATTGCGCCTGCAAGAAATGTTCGGTGTGACCACACATCCTGTTGTGGGCCGGACACCTTTGCGGGTGACTTTGCTGTCACCGGGGCAAAAACCTGTGCAGGTCACGCAGGATATCGTGGGCTTCTGGGCGACATCCTATGCCGACGTCAGGCGCGACATGCGCGGGCGCTATCCGCGCCATCCCTGGCCGGAAGACCCCACACAGGCGGACCCGACTTTGCGCGCCAAACCACGCGGCACATAAGCCGATTTGCCCCTCGCCGCATTTCCTGTTAAGAGTAATCTAATAAAAATAGCCTATTGGCAGGTATATGAGCAATTTAGACCGTTCTTTCTGGACGGGCCTTGAGGTCCGTGTCGTCGATCCAACCGCGATTGCGCAGGTTGGCGCACTTTGTTTGCGCGACGGCCCTTCAGGACCAGAGGTTCTTTTGGTCAAGTCCTCACGCGGGCGCTGGATCATTCCAAAGGGCTGGCCGATGGACGGGCATACCGATGCCGAAACCGCCAAGATCGAAGCCTGGGAAGAAGCCGGTTTGCAAAAGGGTAAGGTCAGCAAAGCCCCGATTGGCGGCTATGTGACCGAAAAACGCTTTGACGACGGACGGGTCGTGCCCTGCCACGTCAGCGTGTACCGGATTGACGTCAAGGAAATGACCAAAACCTACCCCGAAGCGGGTTTGCGCAAACGCAAATGGATGCCGCTGAAAAAGGCGATCAAGAAGGTCGATGATGTAGGACTGCGGGCGTTCTTGAAAGACCTCGACGGTCGCTAGGCAAGGTCTGCGCCAGCGCCAGCGTCGGAAAGGCAGCGCAATACCCTTTGTGCGCCTAAACCCCCAAACAATGCCGCATAATCGCTTTTTGCGCGTGCAACCTGTTCTCGGCCTCGTCAAAGATCACCGAATGCGGGCCGTCCATCACACTGCTGGTCGCTTCATCATCGCGGTGCGCGGGCAGGCAGTGCATGAACAAGGCGTCATCCTTGGCCTTCGCCATCAGCGCGTCATTGACCTGATAGCCCCGCAACTGGTTGTGCCGCCGCTCGCGCGCCGATTGCGGGTCATGCATGCTGACCCATGTATCCGTGACCACCAGATCAGCCCCCTGCACGGCCTCGTTGGGGTCGCGCACTGTGGTATAGAGCCCATCCAGCGCAGCCTCAGGATCAAGCGGTGGCGGGCCGGTAAAGACCAGATCAAACTCAAACTGTTTGGCGGCATGCGCAAAGCTGGCAAAGACATTGTTGCCATCACCGGACCAGACGACCTTTTTGCCTTTGATCGGGCCGTTATGTTCTTCAAACGTCATGATATCGGCCATGATCTGGCACGGGTGCGTGCGGTTGGTCAGGCCGTTGATCACAGGGACAGTGGCATATTCGGCCATATCCAGAAGCGTCTGTTCCTCGAAGGTGCGGATCATGATCAGATCGACATAGCGCGACAGCACACGTGCGGTATCCGCAATTGTTTCACCATGCCCCAACTGCATATCCGCCCCCGACAACACCATTGTTTGGCCGCCCATCTGGCGCACGCCCACATCAAAGGACACCCGCGTCCGTGTTGATGGTTTTTCGAATATCAACGCGACCATGTGGTTCGCCAGCGGCTGATCGGCGTCCGGTGTGCCTTTGGGTTTGCCGGCGCGGGCCGTTTTCATCGCGCGTGCATTGTCGATGATGTCCCGCAGAGCGTCAGTCGGGGTTGTGTGAATGTCGAGAAAATGGGTCATATGTGTCGCTTTTATTGGGCCGCTTCGGGCCAGTCAGGTCAGAGGTGTGTCATCACTTGGACAAGGCGTCCTTGATGTGTTGTGGCCAGGCGCCGGTTCATAAAACCGGCTTGTCGGTAGATACTGATGGCGCGGGTGTCTCTTGTGCCAGGGCCAACCGCAACCATCGGGTGTTTGACGCGCAAGGCGCGCGTCTGGGCCTCGATATAGCCCACCGAATGCCCCTGCCCCATAAAGTCGTTATCCCCCACGAAGGTCGCCATCACACGCGCCCCATACGGCAGATCCGCATATTGCGGCATGGCATAGGCACGCGCGTCATGATCGTGGATATAAGCAAAAGGATGATCAATCAGACTGACCATCTGCATGTTGATTTTGGGATCGTCCATGTCTTGTTCCATCAGCGCAATCTGTTTGTCCGCATCAGGCCACCAGACTTTGACATGCGCCGCGTTCAGCCAGCGGCGCATCAAAGGCAAGTCAGCCTCGGTGAGAGGACGGAACGTGTAATTACGCATTGGCCTCCTTTACATGGGTCGCGGCAGCATCCAGTTTTTCAGCCGCAAGCATGATGTCTGCGTCAGGGATATTCAACGCAGGCAACAACCGTACCACATTGTCAGCGGCCGGCACAGTCAACACGCCTTGGGCATAGCCCGCTTGAACCACATCCGTATTGACCGCCTTGCATTTCAGGCCCAGCATCAGACCAGACCCGCGCACTTCTTCGAAAACATCCGGGTGGGCTGCAACCAGCCCTTCCAGCTTTTGCCGCATCAAACCCGCCTTGCGGTTCACATCCGCCAAGAACGCATCATCGCTGATGATGTCCATCACCTTGGTCCCCACAGCACAGGCCAACGGGTTGCCACCATAAGTCGACCCATGCGTGCCCGCTGTCATACCAGAGGCGGCATTTTCAGTCGCCAGCACCGCGCCCAAAGGAAAACCGCCACCAATCCCCTTGGCAACCATCATGATATCAGGTGCCACCCCGGCCCATTCATGTGCGAACAGTTTGCCGGTCCGGCCCATGCCGCATTGCACTTCGTCCAAAATCAGCAGGATACCGTGTTCATCACATAAATCCCGCAATCCCTTAAGACAGACATCGGGCAACGGCCGGATACCGCCTTCACCCTGCACCGGTTCAACCAGAATCGCAGCGATCTTGTCCGTGGCCGCTGCCCGCAGTGCATCGTGATCACCAAATTCCAGATGTGTGAAGCCCGGCAAAAGCGGGCCAAACCCTTTGGTCATTTTCTCAGACCCGGCCGCCGCGATCCCCGCGCTGGAACGTCCGTGAAACGACCCTGAAAAGGTAATGATTTCGGTCCGGTCCGTCTGCCCTTTATCGTACCAATACTTGCGGGCCATCTTTACGGCCAATTCACAGGCTTCGGTCCCTGAATTGGTAAAGAACACAGTGTCCGCAAAGGTTTTTTCCACCAAGGCATCCGCGAGTGTCTGCTGTGCGGGAATATTATACAGGTTCGAGACATGCCAAAGCGCATTGGCCTGATCCGACAGTGCCGCGACCAATGCCGGATGCGCGTGGCCCAGCGCATTCACCGCAATGCCCGCCCCAAGGTCAAGAAAGCGTCGGCCATCCGCTTCGGTCAACCAAGAGCCTTCCCCGGATACGAATGTCAGGGGTGCGCGTGAATAGGTCGGCAGAACAGATGCGATCATGGCGATCTTCCTTAAACGTAGATTCGATTGGTGCAGGACCAAGTGAGAGGTGTCAATAATGTTAGGGGTTTACGATGGACGTGGCAAAAGGGCGGCGCAATTTAGCGTCGGCGTCGGTTCTCGAATGTTGCACAGGTCATCATGGGGCTGTGCTAGTCCAATTATGCTGCGGATGGAAGCCACGAAATAGCATGCCGCAAAGATCTGCGCTTGCAAGCCTGATAGGACCGGTCCAATGAAGCGCATGACCCTGCGCGCTGCCAATCCCCCTGTCGCAATTGCCTTTATGCTGACGGCAACCGCCTTTATCGCGGCAACCATGCTGCTGGCCAAATCATTGGGCACTGACACGCTGGGCGCGCCGCTGCATCCGCTGCAAATCAGCCACGGGCGGTTTTTGTTTGCATTTCTCACGATTGGAACCGCCGCCGTCATCCTACGCCCCAAGATCGCAAATCCGCATCTGGGGCTGCATATCGGACGGACACTTTTTGGCTGGGGTGGTGTGACGCTGATGTTTGCTGCTGTCGCGTTCGTTCCGTTGTCGGATGCCACAGCCATCAGTTTTCTCAACCCTGTCTTCGGAATGCTTTTGGCCATTCCACTGCTGGGCGAAAAGGTTGGTCCGTGGCGCTGGCTGGCAGCCTTTACGGCACTGATCGGCGCATTGATCCTGCTACGCCCCGGCCCTGATACCTTTCAACTGGCCGGTTTGCTCGCACTCGGGGCCGCGGTCATCATGGGGATGGAGTTGATTTTCATCAAGAAACTCGCCAATCGCGAACCATCATTTCAGATCCTTCTGATCAATAACGCCATTGGCCTGTGTATTGCCACGCTCGCTGTCTTGCCGGTTTGGAGCATGCCGACACTGGCCCAATGGGGGGCCTTAGCGGCTTTGGGCATGCTGATGGCCACAGCGCAGGCCTGTTTCATCAACGCAATGGCCCGGGCGGACGCGAGTTTCATCACGCCATTCAGCTATGTGACACTGATCTTTGCCACCCTATATGATTTGTTGATCTTTGATGTCTGGCCTGATTGGATCAGCGTCTTGGGGGCTGTCATCATTCTGGGCGGCGCGTCGCTCTTGGCGTGGCGCGAACGCCGGGTGCGCGCCTGATTTTGAGCAGACGATCCGTGACTAAACGTGGTCAAATTCCAGCCATGTTTCCGGTCTAAAGGGGCATCATGAGTGACGTTTACGAGTATCGCCGCGCGCCCAACCGAGGCCCTGTCTGGCTCGCCCTGATCGGGGTGATCCTACTGCTGGTGGCCGTGATCCAATTTGGCGCGACACAGCTCACTTGGCTCGTATGGGTCGCTGCCGCCGTGACCATCGCATGGATGATCCTGCCCCAGCCGGTTTCGGGCATTCGCATTGACCGCGACCACCTTGTCCTTGCGGCATGGCGCAAGCCGCGCCCCATTGCCTTGGACGACATTGCACACCTCAGGGTCGACGATTCAGGTCTCGAAACCCATACCACCATCGTCTATCGCAATGGCAATGAAGAGGTCATCTTTGCCGGGGACCTGCCAGACGTGGATACGTTGATCATGGTTCTGGCCGACCGGGGTATTCCCGTCCGCGAAGTAGCCTAGGATTTGAGCCGATAGCCGGTGCGCATCCAGCGCAGGCACACGCCCAGCACAACGACACAAGCCGCGCCAACCACCAGCAACCCGATCCAAGGGCTGCTATCGCTGACGCCGATCATTCCGTAACGCACCCCGTCAATGACATAAAAGAACGGGTTGGCATGGCTGAGGGCCTGCATGAAAGGCGGCAGCGCCTCGATCGAATAAAACGTGCCCGAAAGGAACGCCAAGGGCGTAATCAGAAAGTTGGAAATTGCCGACAACTGGTCGAACTTATTGGCAAAAATGCCCGCAATCATGCCCAAGCCCCCCATCAAGATCGAGCCGAGCAAGACAAAAACCACCACCCAAAGCGGCGCTTGCATGCCCACGCCCAGAAACACGGCAGACCCAATCGCGATGACAACCGCCACCAGCGCCCCGCGCGCCACCGCACCGCCAATATAGCCCACCACCAGTTCGACCGCAGAAAGGGGTGGCATCAGCGTATCTACGATATTGCCTTGGATCTTGGCCGAAGCCAGACTGGACGAGGTATTGGCAAAAGCGTTCTGGATCACCGTCATTGTCAGGATGCCAGGGGCCAAAAACACCATAAACGGCACGCCCATCACATCACCGCGCTGCGGCCCGATCGCAATCGTGAAAATCAGCAGGAAAAGGCCGGCATTGATCAGCGGCGCCATGACGGTCTGGGACCACACATTCATGAACCGCTTGATCTCGCGGCGCATCAAGGTCCACGTCCCCAGCCAGTTCACTCGCCCAAAGCGGCGCACACCCATCTGATTTGCATTGGTCATCTTGGTTTTCCCCTCTTGAAGCCCGGACATAACGGATTGCGGCAGAATGGCCAGCCCTCTGACTTCAACGTCCTGACATTGAATAGTGTTGCGACGCCACTGCCGCGCAACCATGCGCCTGATTTCGCTATGTCTGATGTGCACGTTGGCCCTGCCTCTCTGGACCCGTCAGTTCTGACTTACCCGCACAACGCCCAAAAATGTCAGCCAGCATTTTACACCAATGCGGGCCCCACAGGGGGTGTTGCAGCCGTAACAAGGGCAGATGTGTTGCGTCAGATCGCCAGAAGATGCGTAAAACCGGCCTGTCTGCCTTCACATCGCCCGCAGCAGTGACTATTATGCAGGGGACCTGAACAACATGGCCCGATCCTGCATTGATCGGATCCGGCCGGAAAACCAAAGGAATTCATATGTCCTGGACAGACGAGCGCGTCGAGACGCTCAAAAAGATGTGGGGCGAAGGCCAATCCGCAAGCCAGATCGCCAAGGAACTTGGTGGCGTCACGCGCAATGCGGTGATCGGCAAAGTACACCGTTTGGGCCTGTCCAACCGGGCGGGCTCTGGCGGATCAGCCGCCAAGGCCGCACCGAAAGAAAAGCCCGCAACAGCGGCTGCCAAGCCTGCCGCCGCCAAACCTGCGCCCAAGCCCAAGGCAGCACCTGCTGCACCTGCGCCCAAGGAAGAGCCCGAGCTGGACGAGAACGGGATTCCAATCTCGGCCGCCCGGCGCGCCATCATTCCCGCAGGCCAGCCTTTGCCGCCCCAGCCCTCAGCCAATGAGATCAGCCCAGAGGCACTGGCCAAAGTCAGCGAAGTGGAAAAGGCGTCCAAACGGATCAGCCTGATGGAATTGACCGAAAAGACCTGCAAATGGCCTGTTGGCGATCCGGCCACAGATGATTTCTGGTTCTGCGGTCTGGCCGTACAACAGGGCAAGCCCTATTGCGAAGCCCACGTCGGCGTGGCGTTCCAGCCGATGTCGTCGCGTCGCGACCGGCGGCGGTAAACGCGAAACGCCAGATTATGGAAAGGCCACCCATGCGGGTGGCCTTTTTTATTGCCATCTAGCCCGCGACCGCATTGCACCTAGACGATCTGCCCCGCTATCAGCCACAACGCGGCTGCCAAGGCAGATGCCGCTGATCGGATGTGGTTCAGAGCCGTCCAGCGATCGACATAGCGGGGCCAAAAAGCGGCGCGCGCATCCCCCTGCTTGGCCAAACCGTCAAGTTGCTTGTTCAAAGGCACATTGCCGACACCTGTAACAACGAACACGCCCACAAGATAAATCAGCGCACCTGTGGCAACCAAGCCGGTCGCCATGCCGTTCCATTGCCAGACAGCCCATGCGGCCAGACCAAAGGATACAGGTAGAAACCCCATGAACAGGATCATGAAAACCGACCTGTAAACGGTGCGGTTCAATCCGACCATCCCCGCCGATCCTGCACCGGCGGGTGCCTGCGCCAACCCGCGCATGATGAAATCCGAGAAACCCAGAAAGACCCCTGACAGCAGCGCCATCAACAGACCCGAGAAGAGAAGAAGCCAAGTCATGTCACGCCCCCTAACTCGACAAACCGACAGCACGGCCCAGATAGGCCGGCTTGGCAACCAGACGGGTCAGGAAACGTGCCAGATCCGCACGCGCAATCTTCAGATCAAGGCCGCGCGCCGTATTGGGAACATCCTCGATCACCGGCCGCGCTGTCGGGGCATCGGTGAATGCACCAGGGCGGACAATGGTCCAATCCAATCCGCTGGCCTCGACCAATTGTTCTTGTAATTCGTGATCACGAAAGACAGGCGCAATCAAGGCACCAAACATCACCCTCTTCCACCAGAAGTTCAGTGTGTCCCAGCTCTCGCGCGCGCCCAACGTGGATTGCACGATCAGGCGGCGCACCCCATGGGCCTGCATGGCGCGGATCACATTCAATGTCCCTTGCGACCGGATACGCGAACTGCGTTTCGCCCCGGCACCCAGCACAACCACAACCGCATCATGCCCGACGATAGCAGCCGCGACATCTTGATAGTCCAGCGCATCGCCAGCCTGGCGAGACAGCTTTGGATGGTTGAGGTCAAGACGCCCCGCGCCGCGCGCAAAAGCTGTGACGGCGTGCCCCTCCTCCAACAGATTGGCGACGGTCAGACGGCCGACGGTTCCGGTTGCTCCAAATACGATGACGTTCATGTTTCTGTCCTTTCTTGAATTTCTTGACACCGTGTCAAGTTGACATCGCCGGAAATAAGCATAACTTTACATCATGTCAAGAAAATCCGAAGAAACCCGTGCCCGCATCCTCCAGACCACGCTTGATCTGCTGCAATCGGGCAGTCCGCATTTGACCCGCATTTCTGATATCGCCAAGGCGGCGGGGATCTCGCGGCAGGCGCTTTACCTGCATTTCCCCAACCGGGCAGAATTGCTTGTCGCGGCGACCAAGTATCTGGATGAAAAGGTGAATATCGACGCCAGCCTCGCAGAAAGCAGGGCGGCGTCCTCGGGCATGATGCGGCTGGATGCCTTTGTGCGGGCATGGGGCACCCACATTCCGGTCATCTATGGCGTGGGCCGTGCATTGATGGCAATGTCCGACACCGATGCCGAAGCCCGCGCGGCGTGGGATGACCGCATGTCAGCGGTCCGCCACGGCTGTGCCGCGGCAGTCAACGCACTGATTCGCGATGGCGACCTACGCCCAGATTTGACAGATGACACAGCGACTGACCTGCTCTGGACGATCCTGTCGGTCCGCAATTGGGAGGCCCTGACCCAAACCTGCGGCTGGACCCAAGACGCATATCTGGCCGAGATATCGCGGCTGTCGCGGGGCGCATTGACCAGACCCGACAGGTAAGGCGAAGCGCGCATGGCGCGAAGGCCCGCGCCCCATTCCCATCACCCCCGCCCCGCGCTATATGCGCTCTATGACACAAAACCCGCCCTCGCTCCGCCCCGACCTTGCCCCCAAAGCCACCATCACCGACGCGCCCCGCGCCGGCCAGCCGACCATCGGCATGGTCTCGCTTGGCTGCCCCAAGGCGCTGGTGGACAGCGAACGGATTTTGACGCGCCTGCGGGCCGAAGGCTATGGGATCAGCCCTGATTATGCGGGGGCTGACGCG
>JALQUF010000062.1:0-7172 GCA_023263855.1 Yoonia sp.
GATTTGCTGCCCCAGATGCTGACGGGGATGCTCAGGTTGTTGACGATATGCAGCATCGCTACGGTGATGATAAAGCTCAGCAGGAACCAGTTGGCCACATAGATGTGCTTTTCTGTCCGCTTGAAGATGGTCCCAAGATAGACCGCCAGGAAGGCAACCCAGACAACCGTCAGCCACAGGTCAATATACCACTCGGGTTCTGCGTATTCTTTGGATTGCGTTGCACCAAGCAGATAACCGGTCGCAGCCAGTACAATAAAGAGGTTGTAGCCCCAGAAGACGAACCATGCGAGGTTTCCACCCCACAAACGCGCGCCAGATGTACGCTGAACGATATAGAACGACGACATGATAAGGGCGTTGCCCCCAAATGCAAAAATCACCGCACTTGTGTGCAGTGGCCGCAGCCGTCCGAAGTTGCCGTAAGGCTGGAGAACTTCAAAATTGAGCCAGGGGAAAGCCAGCTGGAAGGCGATAACCACCCCAACCAGAAAACCAACAACGCCCCAGAACCCCGTTGCGATCACGCCAGCGCGCACAACATCGTCCATATATCCGTCCGGCGTTGCATAAGCAGGCGCGTCCATGCTGCGCAAAACGCGCACGAACATAAAGGCGCCGACCGCCATAATAATCATGGCATGTACGATATACGCCGTATCACGCCCCCAATTTGCAGCCATAGCAGCAAAGAGCGTAACGCCCCCCAATGCTATGAGCTTGATGTAATTCCCCATAAGAATTCCCCTTCTTTGGCCGGATTGGAAAACGGTCCGACAGCTACTTGGTATTTTCGCTTATGGAATCTGTGGTTTCGTGGGTCTTTGATGTGGATCAATGGCGCGTTTGACTTGGATCAAGGCGAGCCGTTCCAGAGAGCGGCAACATACTTCCAAGGAGCGGTTTTGCGCGAACGATCGCCCCCAACGTAAGACCGATATGGGGAAGGCCGAACCACATGAGCTATAAGATCATTGCGACGATTTTAACGGACACGGACCAGTCAACCGAAGGACTGGACGCCGCGATCTCGCTTGCTGATCGCATGGGCGCGCATTTGGACATTTATGTTGTGACGATCAGCCACACAGAAACCAATAACTACTATATGGGCTCTGAGGCGTTGATGATCGCCGAACAGACGCGCGATGCGATGGACCAGCGCGAAAAAATCGAAACCTGGCTGACTGACCGCATGCAGGGCGAAATGGTGCTCTGGTCGATGCAGGCAGCGACGGTCCAAGGACCGGCCCTGACAGGTTATCTTGCGCGCAAACTGCGCTTTTCTGATCTGGTCGTCCTCCCCCGACCTTATCAGAACAATCCGGAGGCTGCGGCTTTGGTCGAAGCGTGCCTATTTGCCGCCGAGCGTCCGGTTTTGATGATCCCCAAAGGCTGCAAAGCCCCCGATGCGGGCGGCCATGTGCTGATGGGATGGAACGACGGGGCCGAAGCGCTGGCCGCTGCACGCGCAGCACTGCCCCTTCTGGAACAAGCTGATATCGCTGATATCTGCATCATTGACCCGCCAGCCCATGCCGCTGACAGATCAGACCCCGGCGGTGCAATGGCCCAATATCTAATGCGCCATGGCACAAAGTCTGAAGTCGCCGTGCTGGCAAAGACCGAACCCCATGTCGGGGACATTTTGCTGCGGCGCGCCAAAGAGGTCGGGGCGCAAATGATCGTCAGCGGTGCCTACGGCCATTCGCGTCTGCGCGAAGCTGTGTTCGGTGGCGCCACACGCAGTTTGTTGGAAGCGGCAGATCTGCCGATCCTGATGTCGCGCTAACGCACCATGTTACTGCAAGAGGCGAAAACCTATCCTTCAGACACCGGCGTGGCGCTAATCGTCTTCGCCGGTCTCGGCCTTGAGCGCTTCAAGGTCAGGGACACGGATATCGCGCCTTTCGTCAAAGGCGATCAGACCATCTTTCTTCAGGGCCGACATCTGCCGACTGACCGTTTCGATCGTAAGCCCCAGATAATTCGCCATCGTTTCGCGCGTAATCGGCAGCGTGAACGTGACATCTGCGGTTTCACCCGGCTTCAAAGACGCCATACGCACCGCAATCATATGCAAAAGCGATGCGATCTTTTCGCGGGCGGTTTTGCGCCCCAGAACAAGCATCCATTCGCGCGCCGAATCAAGTTCGTCCAAGGTCATCTCAAGCAAACGCTGCCCGACATGCGGCGTGTCTTCGATGATTTTTTCGAACGGCTTGCGGCGAAAACAACACAGCATCACGTCCGTTTCGGCAACCACATCGCATTCAATCGTTGTACGATTCGGCCGACCCATGAAATCGCCCGGCAACAAAAGCCCCACCATTTGCACACGGCCATCGGGCAATGTGCGGGTCAGGCTGGAGACACCCGAGACGACAGAGCCCACAAATTCCAGCGGATCACCGCCAAAAAATATCGTCTGCCCAGCGGAATATGTTCTGTAATACTTGATTTCTTCAAGTTGATCCAACTCATCTGGCTCGCATTTCGAGCAGACCGCATTGTAACGGATTGGACAGTCCGCGCATGAGCGCAGTTTAGGGACGGCAAGCGTCATAAGGTGGATCCCCGGTCGATTTGGCTGGGGCCATTATGGCTCAATTTGATCCTTTTCGCCAACCGGTTATTCCGACGCAGGCCTGTCTACGTTCGTCTTGACAGTTTTTTCTTGACTCATTGCGCCCTCGCCGTCCCATACTCGATGCAATTGTAAGACATTTGATGCCGGTTTTTTAGGCATCCCGGCCCTTTGGCCCAATAAGCCTGAATTGGCACCTTTTCTTGTACTGGGAGGACGAAATATGAACCTGAGACCCGATCCAACTTTCTATCCGACAGCGAAAATCGCCATGGAAGCGCCGGTTGAAACAGTGGCGTTTACCCTTATGCTCAGTCCGGACGGCAGCCAACCCGATGGTCTGGCCGTGGTGGATGTTGACCCAACGTCAGACACCTATGGTCAAATTGTGCATAGCCTTTTCATGCCGAACAAAGGCGATGAGTTTCACCATTTCGGCTGGAATGCCTGTTCATCCGCATTGTCGCCCCTGACCGGGCACGCTTTTCTTGAACGGCGCTACCTGATCATTCCGGGCATCCGGTCCAGCCGCATCTACATCATCGATGTAAAAGACCCTCTAAACGCCAAGATTCACAAAATCATCGAACCGGAAGAGCTGTTTGAAAAAACAGGCTATTCCCGCCCTCACACCATTCATTGTGGTCCTGAAGGCATTTATGTCTCAACCCTTGGCGGCGGTGGCGCAGACGGGACAGATGGCCCTCCGGGGATCTTCATCATGGATTGCGAAAGCTTTGAGATTCTGGGCCGCTACGAAATGGACCGCGGCATTCAGGACAAACACTATGATTTCTGGTGGAACCTGCCGCGCGACTACATGGTCAGCTCCGAATGGGGCCTGCCACCGCAGTTCGAAAACGGCATCGTGCCCGAAGATCTGCTGGCGAACAAATACGGTCATACGATCCATTTTTGGGACTTACGCGCGCGCAAATGTGTCCAGAGCATTGATCTGGGCGCGAACCATCAGATGGCCTTGGAAATCCGCCCGGCCCATGATCCGGCCAAGGAGTATGGGTTCTGCGGTGTTGTGGTGGATACCTCGAACCTGCAAGGCGCAATCTTCACATGGTGGCGCAAAGACGACGGCACATTTGAGGCCAAGAAAACGATCACGATTGATCCGGTGCCTGCCGATGCCGATGATCTGCCAGAGCTTCTCAAGGGTTTTGGGGCCTGCCCGCCACTGGTCACGGACATTGACCTCAGCCTTGATGACCGCTTCCTTTATGTCGCCTGCTGGGGCTTGGGGGAAATGCACCAATACGATGTCTCCGATCCGATGAACCCCGTGCTGGCCGGCAAGGTCGATCTTGGTGGCATCGTCAAAAAGACCAAGCACCCCAATGGCAAAGACTTTGGCTATGGCCCCCAAATGGTCGAAATCAGCCGCGATGGAAAACGGGTCTATTGGACCAATTCGCTCTATTCGACCTGGGACGACCAGTTCTATCCCGGCGAACGCGGAGCAGCGATGGTATGTGCTGACGTCGGCAAGGACGGTGGGCTGACGCTAAACAAGGACTTCTGGGTCGACTTCCCCGAAGGCTATCGCAGTCACCAGATCAGGCTCGAAGGCGGCGACTGTTCAACCGACAGTTTCTGCTACCCATCGGTCTGACCCTTGTTTGAAATGACAACGCAGACGGCCCTTTGGTGGGCCGTCGTGGCTTCGGGCCTCTATCACGGGCTGAACCCCGGGATGGGATGGCCCTTGGCCGTCTCTGCCGCCTTGATGGAGCGCAAGACATCCGCCCTGCCCGGCGCTCTGCTGGCGTTGGCGGGCGGGCATTTTGTTGCGATGTGCGCGATCTTGTTGCCGTTCTCGCTGATGGTGACGTTGGTGTATTGGGAAGGGCACATCCGGTTGGGTGCCGGGCTCTTGGTTGTGGCGCTCGGCGTCTATCTCTTGATCAATCGCAAGCACCCGCGGTTTCTGGCGCGCGTACCACCATCGCGGCTGGCGCTATGGTCTTTCTTGGCTGCGATGGCACATGGCGCCGGACTGATGCTGGTGCCGATCTTCCTTGGCATCTGTGCCCCTGAAACTCTTGATGCGGGGCACCAGGCCGCCGAAAGCCTGATGACCAGCAATGTCAGAATGGCCTTTATCGTCGCCGGAGTGCACACTTTGGCCATGACCCTTGCGGGTGGTGTTTTGGCCGTTGGCATCTATTTCTGGCTTGGTTTGAAATTCTTATCACGGTCATGGTTCAATCTTGATGTCGTCTGGGCGCTCAGCCTGATCCTCGTCGGTGGGATCGGGATCATGACCGCATCGCATACAACACCGATCTAGCGACCCGCGATTGCCGCCAATTCATCCGCAGCTTTCTGCAATGGCTCCAGAAACTCCACCAGATCGGGCAAATGCCGCCGTTGCTCTGGCGCATGGATCGACAGGGTCGACAATAGCCGCCCTCTGTTATCAAGGATCGGAACGGCAATGGCCGTCATCCCGGGCATGAATTCCTCGTTATCCGTGGCATATCCGCGTTCGCGCGTCATTGTCAGCTCAGCTTGGAGCTTGGCGGGACTGGTGATGGTCTTTTCAGTCTGCTTGTCCAGACTATGATTTTTCAAAAAGCGTTCCAGGTAATCAGGCCGCAAGGTGGACAAATACATCTTGCCGCTCGCCGTGCAGTGAAACGGGACCTGCGTGCCCACCGGCAACTGAATACGCAGCGGCCAGTGCGTTTCGACACGGTCCAGATAGAACATGCCTTCACGTTCAGGGATCGCGAGGTTGCAAGTTTCGCCAACCTCCATCGCAAGGGATTTCAGCACCGCAAGGCGCACAGTCCGTACGTGCTCAGACGACAATGTGTTGACTGACAAAAGCCGCATCCGCCTGCCGGGGCTGTAGGACCGGCCATCAATATCGCGCTGCAAGAAACCTTCGGCCTCGGCTGTCGCGAACAGGCGGTGAATGGTTGGCTTGGGCAGGCCGAGGGATTCATTCACTACCGAAGGGGTGACGGGGACACCGACCTTGGCGACTTCCTCCAACAGCATGAGCAGCCGCAGGTTCGTCGGTATTTGGCCGGTGTCCTCGTCTTTCATATCGCTGCGTTATCCGTCTTATCTATCCGGAAGGATCATTAGGGCAGTTTCAGGCACAAGCGCAACGAAGAACCACACGCTGATCAAGGCGATCAGGTAAGGTACGATGTAGCGCAGCAACCGGAAATACGGCACCCCGGTGACACCAGAGGCGACATAGAGGTTCAGACCATAGGGTGGTGTGACAAAGCCGATCGAAGCCCCCACAAGGAACACAACCGCAAAGTGGATCGGATCAATGCCAACTGACGCCGCGATGGGCGCCAGAATGGGTGCCAGGATGATTGTCACGGGCAGCGATTCAAGGATCATCCCCGTCACAAACACAATCGCCATCGATGTGAACAGTACCGCATAATATCCGCCCATACCGGTCACGAAATCCCCGATAAAGTCTTTAGCCCCCAGCGATGACATCACCTGCTGCATCGCAACCGATACCGCAATCAGCGGCACAAGGATGCCCGAGATCTGCGCCGAGCGCGACACAATCGCCGGGATCTGTGGCAAGGTGAAGCCCTCGACTACAAACATTGAAGCAAAGCTCTTCTGCTCGACCGGCAAGTCAGCAGCACTGCCCATGACCTTGTTCAAGGGATAGGACACCAAACCGATGAACACACAAAAGCCCACCGTGACGCCCGCCGCCTCGGTCGGTGAGAACCGACCGGTATAAATTCCCCAAAGCACCAGACCAATGGCAAAAAAGCCCAGCCAGGCACCGATGCCCGTCTTGATCATGCGCGAAACGGACAGACCAATCAGAATACCCCAACCGTTGATCGTGCAGATGATGAACGCGGCGGTCATCATGCCCAGCACCATCAATGAACCCGGAATGATACCCGCCACAAACAGGTCAGAAATCGGCAGGTTCATCAGGAAGCCGTAGACGATGAAAATAATGGACGGCGGAATAATGATCCCCACCGTACCACCCGCAGCAGCCGT
This sequence comes from Yoonia sp., assembly GCA_023263855.1. Lineage (GTDB taxonomy): Bacteria > Pseudomonadota > Alphaproteobacteria > Rhodobacterales > Rhodobacteraceae > Yoonia. The sequence continues at coordinate 6,605 of JALQUF010000062.1, forward strand.
CGCTGCCGAGAATCGCTCATCGTAGTTACCCTTGACCATCTCGGGGTGCAGCATCGAACCAATCGTTGCCGTCGTCGCCGAGTTGGACCCCGAGATCGCAGCAAAAAGACCACAAGCCGCGATAGACGCCATCGCCAGACCACCCCGCAGCCAACCCAGAACCGAGTAGGCGAAATCCGATAGCCGTCGGGCGATACCAGACTGGTTGATCAGGTCCCCTGTCAGAATGAACAGCGGCATCGCAAGCAGGGCAAAGCCCTTACTGAAGACGTTGATCAACTCGTTCCCGGTGTTTGCCAAAGGCAGGTCAATGACAAAGCTGATGCCAACGACCCAATAAAAGATCACCAGCAAAACCGGCGTGCCCAGCATGAAAAAGAGCGTCACGCCCAGCGAAATCAGTGTAATCCATGTTCCATCAGTCATCAGACGTCCCCCCCGATCACAGCTTGCTTGATGATCTGGTCGCCGGATTTGTAATTGGTCCAGTCCTCGACCCAATTGCCGATGACGCGACCTGACATGAAGGTAAACGCGATCGGCACGGTGATGTAGAACCACCACTTCA
>JALQUF010000062.1:7182-17603 GCA_023263855.1 Yoonia sp.
TCATCGACACCGTCAACCAATTGGAAGTTATCGGCAGACAGGGCAGTGAAGCGCAGCGATGTCGTGATCGCGATCCAGCAAAAGCCAAACCACAAAATAGCATCCAGAGTGAGCGTCGCCATCTGTCCGCTTGGGGCCATTTTCGAGCGGAATTCACTAAAGCTCAGGTGGGTGCGCAGCTTGACGTTATAAGAACAGGCGAACCATGCCATGACCATAAACAGGAACGGCGGGATCGTTGTTGATCCTGACCACTGGCTTGAAAACACAAAGCGGTCGATCACCCCCCAACAAATGATGCCGGCAATGATCAGGTACATCACAACGGCGATGGTCCGTTCCAAATGCCGCTCCATAAACGGGAAGAACTTGTAGAAATAATATGCAGCAAGGCCCCCGACGAACGTAAAGACAAAACAGAACAGCCACATGCCATCTGCATCAAACGCCTGTCGCTTCTCCCATGAACTGCCCGAGAAAAGGGCCGGTATTACGGCCACCGCTTCAGCGAGTATCGACATCTAGGTCTCCCCCCTAATGTGTCAGAATGCCGCTACTATGGAGCGGTCTTTTTGAGTTGAAAAGGGCCGCCCGGACTCGCATCCGGCCGGCCCAAATCCGTGGTGTACGTCCGGCTGACTTAGCCTTTCCACCAGCGGCGCGGCTCTACGTTTTCTGGCAGCGTATCTGCTGAAATCGTGCGGACCTCGTCATAGATTTCCTGATAGGTATCCAAACCACCGGACCACCCGTTCAGGCGCTCGCGCCACTCTTCCCAAAGCTGCGGCTGGTACTCAGGCGAACACATCTCTTCGGCTTTCTTGATCTCCTCGGGTGACAAGAATGCGTTGCGCACGTTGTTGCGCGCAAAGATCGTGTTTGGCAGCTGTGGATCAGACTGGCCCACCGTGTTGATCAGCGCCACTTCGTTTGCCGCCTGCACGTGTGTCTGCGCCCAATAGGCCGATTCCATCACCGCATCCTGCAGATACCCTTCAAGGCTATCAAAGACCGACGCAGACATCGCTGTGTGCTCTGTCCCGCAGAAGAAGTTCAGGTGCACCGACTGGGATACAACTGGCGCCATGTTGGCATAAGCCACGGCAGAGGCCCATGTTTCCGCACCATCAATCAGGCCTTGCTTGAGACCATCAAGGGTTTCTTCCCAAGCAACAGGAACCGGGTTCAGGTTCAGCGCTTCCATCGCGATGCGACCAAGCTGTGTCCCCGTCACGCGGTTCTTCGTACCGGCAAGCTCTTCCACGGATGTAACCGTTGGCTTGTCTTCAAAGTTCAGACCCATTTGCAGGCCGCGCAATTCAGCGTGGCTGAACAGGAACTTCAGACCATGGCGACGCTCATATGGCTCGCGCAGCAGACGCATGGACGCTGGCGAATAAAGGAAGTGGTACTGGTCCGCACGGTTACGGAACATATACGCGTAATCCAACACGTTCAGATAAGGCGCACCACCGGCAGAGTTCTGTGTGGATGCCGCATAGATATCCACAATACCCTGCTGTGTTTTCTCAACGCAGGATGTCTGACCGCAAATCTGGTTGTCACCAATGAACTCAATGCGAATCTCGCCGTCCGTACGTGCCTCCAAATCACGTGCGAACTCCAGCGCGCCAGCGCGCTCGATCAGCAGGTTGCGGGCGTTAAAGCCGGCAGCGCCAAATTTCAGGTTATACTTCGCCTCTTTTGAAAAACGACGCTCGTAGGTCGATTCAGCCGCAGACGCCAGGTTTGCAAGGCTCATCGCCCCGCCAAAGGTCCCTGCTGCCATCAGCGTCGAGCTCATGCCGTATTGACCTGCCAACTTGAACAGGTCCCTCCGCGAAATACGACTCAGTTTATCTCCAATCATCATGACTCCTCCCATGTTGTCGATTATTGAGACTTATAGTTTCAAAAAAGCCTAGTATAGTCTGATCGATCTGCATAGAGTTTTTTCGAAGTAATTGGAGAACGATTCAGTGGAAGCCGATTTTATCGTTGTAGGTGCAGGGTCTGCGGGGTGCGTCCTTGCAAATCGTCTCAGTGCGAACCCAGCGCATAAAGTGATCCTGCTTGAGGCCGGTGGAAAGGACAGCAACCCGTGGATTCATATCCCCGTCGGGTATTTCAAGACGATCCACAATCCCAAGGTGGACTGGTGCTATAAGACCGAACCGGATCCGGGGCTGAATGGCCGCTCCATCGAATGGCCGCGTGGGAAGGTCTTGGGCGGCTCATCTTCCCTGAACGGTCTTTTGTATGTGCGCGGACAACCCCAAGACTATGACCGCTGGCGCCAAATGGGCAACACTGGCTGGGGCTGGGACGATGTTCTGCCCCTGTTCAAACGGTCCGAAAACAATGAACGCGGCGCAGATGAGTTTCACGGAAATGAAGGCGGCCTGTCGGTCTCGAACATGCGCATTCAACGCCCGATCACCGACGCATGGGTCGCGGCGGCCCAAGCGGCAGGATATAAGTTCAACCCCGACTACAACGGCGCAGATCAAGAAGGCGTTGGCTTCTTCCAGCTCACAGCGCGAAATGGGCGACGGTGCAGTGCCGCCGTCGCCTTTCTGAACCCGGTCAAATCGCGCGAAAACCTGCAGATCATCACCCATGCGCAGGTCGAAAAAGTCATCATCGAAGGTAAGCGCGCTGTCGGCGTGAGCTACACCGACCGCAGCGGCACACGGCACACGGTAAAGGCCCGCAAGGAAATCGTGTTGTCAGGGGGCGCCATCAACTCTCCACAGATCTTGATGCTGTCCGGTATTGGCGAGGCCGCACAACTGTCCGATAACGGGATAGAGGTGGTCAACGATCTGCCCGGCGTTGGTAAAAACATGCAAGATCACCTGCAGGCGCGGCTGGTTTACAAATGCAATGAACCAACCTTGAACAATGAGGTCAGCTCGCTTTTTGGTCAGGCCAAGATCGGCCTCAAGTACCTGATGTTCCGTGCAGGTCCCATGACAATGGCCGCCAGCCTTGCCACCGGTTTTCTGAAAACGCGCGACGATGTGGAAACGCCTGATATCCAGTTCCATGTCCAACCGCTTTCTGCTGAAAACCCCGGCAAAGGGGCCGACAAATTCGCAGCCTTCACCATGTCGGTCTGCCAGTTGCGGCCCGAAAGCAAAGGCGAGATCAAGTTGCAGGGCAATGATCCAAAGACCTATCCCAAGATCATCCCCAACTATCTGTCCACCGAAACCGATTGCCGCACGGTCGTTGCCGGTGTGAACATCGCGCGCAAAATCGCGCGCCATGCGCCGTTGACCTCAAAGATCAGCCAAGAATACCGCCCCAACGCCGATTTGCCGATGGACGACTATGACGCCACGCTGGATTGGGCGCGCAACAACACCGCGTCAATCTATCACCCGACCGGCACCTGCAAAATGGGCCAAGGCAAAGAGGCCGTGGTCGACGAACGCCTGCGCGTGCACGGGATCGCAGGACTGCGGGTGGCGGATTGCTCGATCATGCCCGAGATTGTGTCGGGCAACACCAACGCGCCTGCAATCATGATCGGCGAAAAGGCGTCAGATTTGATATTGGAAGATGCGTAGAAGTCGGGCCTTGGTCCGCCAGCGATCTTCCTTGCGAGGTGCCAACAAATGAAAAAACGGCAAAAAATGCAAACCTTTGATTGGTTTCATTGGGCTGCGCTTGTTGCAATTGGCGTGTTCCTTGGCCTAGCGATTGATGGCCTCGTGGACCTTGCGACTGTCGGCGCATGGGGCAGTATCATCATGATACTGGGGCTAAGTGCAGGAGCTCTGGTCTTTTACTTCTTGATCGAGCGCGTGATCAACTTCATTTCCATCGGGCGGTTCTCAGAGCCGCAACAACTCCGGAAGCCGCGCAAGCCCTTGGCGCTTTCTTTTGCGCTACCAAACGGTATCATCATCGGCGTTATCGGTGCACAGTTCGGTCTTGCCAATCTGATCCTATAAGGCTCAGGCGAGAAAGGCTCGCCGTATCCACCCCGCCTGACACCACGTCCTGTCAACTCGGCCCTTGACCCCTTCCGCGGAATCGCGAACATTGAGCGCGATGGTTCCCGGTCGCCGAAAATGCGTCCGGGATGAAAAGGGAATACGGTGAGGAAGAGCCAAAGCGCGCCAAATCCGTGACTGCCCCCGCAACTGTGAGCGGCGAGCGACCCCGATGATCACCACTGAGCGTTCAGCTCGGGAAGGATCGGGCAAGCAGCGACCCGCAAAGTCAGGAGACCTGCCATCAAAGGGCGCAGAGATGCGCCGCAAGAAACTCAAACCGGGCGGGGTGTCCGGAGCGGAGAACATGATGGTGAACACGGCTCTTTTGGCCCCACAAACATGCCCTTTCGTCCCCCCGCTTATGCGCGGAGGGCTGCATGGACCGGACAACACAACATCGCATCACCGTTTGCACATCGTGTAAACATAAAGGGACGGAATGCCGCCCCGGCTATGAGCTGATTGAAAAGCTGCGCAAAGCTATTGCCGCAGCAGGCGACAGCATTTCTGAAGACTTCACCATTTCCGGCGTGGCCTGCATGGCAGGCTGTGACCGGCCCTGCACGGTGGCCTACCACGGCACCCAAAAAGCGACTTATCTGTTCGGCGACATGACACCTCAGGACGATATCGACGACCTTGTCGCCTTCGCCAAACAATACGCTGTGCTGCATGACGGCTGGTGTTCTTCGGTGGATCGCCCCGGCAAACTGCGCAAAGCGACGTTGGCGCGCGTGCCCGCTGCAATCATTGCGCTTGAAGACAGCAAGGCGCTGGTTTCATGAGCGCGCATCTGACCGTCACGGATGTCAGTTGGCGGCCGCACAAGCGCACAGCCCCTGTGCTGCACACAACCAGTTTTGAAGTGCAAAAGGGGCATGTGCTAGGGGTTGTAGGCCCCAATGGCGCGGGCAAATCGACGCTTTTGCGCCTACTCTACCGCTTTCAGGCACCCACCACCGGCAATGTTCAGGTCAACGGACAGGATATCTGGGCGATGCCCGCCCGACGGGCAGCCCAATACGTCGCCGCCGTCTTGCAAGAGCAGGCCGCCGCATTCGGGTTGAGCGTGCGTGAAATCATCTCGCTCGGCCGCACCCCGCACCGGCACGGCTATCGCAGCAAAGACCCTCGTGATCTTGCCGTGATCGACCGCGTGATGGCGCTCTTGGATCTTGCGGGCCTCGCCCACCGCGACTTTGGCACATTGTCCGGTGGCGAGCGTCAACGGGTCATGGTCGCGCGCGCACTGGCGCAGGAACCCGAAATCCTGATTCTGGACGAGCCGACCAACCATCTGGATATCCGGCATCAGCTGGAAGTGCTGGCCCTGATCCGCCAGCTTGACCTGACCATCGTGGTATCCTTGCACGATCTAAACATGGCCGCAGACATCTGCGACAACATTCTGGTGCTTGAAGATGGCCATCCGCGCGGCTTTGGCAGCCCTGACACCCTACTGACCGAAACGCTGGTGTCCAACACCTTCCGTGTCGATGCCCGCCGCGAAAAGCTGGCGCCAAGCGACACCAACCACCTGTCTTTCCACCTTCCCAATTAGAGACCTTCCTGATGAAGCTAACACTGACCACCGCCTGTCTGACCCTTGCGGCAAGCACCGCTTTTGCCCAAACCACCGTGCAAAGCTGTGACCGCGAAATCACCTTCGACGCGCCGCCACAGGCCGCAATTTCCAATGATGTAAACCTCACCGAGATGATGCTGGTACTTAGTCTGACGGACCACATGGTCGGCTACACGGGCATTTCCGGCTGGAATAAACTGGACGCCGCTATGCGCGCCGGGGTCGAGCAACTGCCGGAATTGTCCGAACAATACCCCTCTAAAGAAGTGCTGATCGGCGCCGAGGCTGATTTCTTTTTCGCAGGCTGGAACTACGGCATGCGCGTTGGCGGTGAAGTGACCCCTGAAACGCTCGCCCCCTTTGGCATTCAGGTCTATGAGCTGACCGAAAGCTGCATCCATATCGGCGAAAAAGACGCGGCTTCTATGGACGATATGTACAATGATCTGCGCAATCTTGGCGCGATCTTTGATGTCGCGGACCGCGCTGAAGCGTTGATCACCGGATACCAAGCTGACCTTGCTGATTTCCTTGCCAGCCAGCCGGCCTTGCCTACGGCACCCCGCGTTTTCGTTTATGACAGCGGCGAAGACGTGCCCTTTACGGCAGGCCGCTATGCCATGCCAAACGCACTGATCCAGGCCGCAGGCGGTGTGAATATCATGGACGACGTTGACAAAAGCTGGGCCACCGTCGGCTGGGAAGCCGTGGTCGAGCGCAACCCCGAGATCATCGTCATTGTGAACTACGGCGAAGTGACCGCCGCACAAAAGCGCGATTTCATAATGAACAACCCCGCCTTCGCTGACCTTGATGCCGTCAAAAACGACCGCTTCGTCATGCTGGAGTATGTCGAAGCCACTCCGGGTCCGCGCAACATCCAAGCGGTCAAAACGCTCGCCGCAGCATTCCGCACAAACTGACGGATGGATCAGGCCGACCGACAGATCACGACCCTCAGCCCGCACAAGGCGCGGCTACGGCTCACTTTTGGGCTGGGGTTTGTGGTGCTGTTTCTGTCGCTTTCGGTCGCGGTGAGTGTGGGCGCTGTTTCTGTGCCCCTGCCAACGGTCTGGGGCATTTTGGCCAACAAACTTGCCCCCGGGCTGATCACCCCTGACTGGTCCGCCGGACGCGAAGCGATCGTCTGGGACATTCGCTTTCCCCGTGCCATTCTTGCCTGTCTGGTCGGTGCAGGCCTCGCCATCGTCGGCGCAAGCCTGCAAGCGGTCACACGCAATCCGCTGGCTGATCCGCATTTGCTGGGCATATCGGCGGGCGGTGCGTTTGGTGCAATCCTCGCGCTGCTGCACACAGGGCTGTTCATTGGTCTTTTGACAGTCCCGTTCATGGCATTCCTGGGCGCGTTGGGGGCAACGCTGATTGTCCTTGGCGTCTCGCAATTCGCCGCTGCGACAAGCGCTGATCGCCTCGTGCTCGCCGGTGTCGCGGTGTCTTTCATCGTGATGTCGGGGGCAAACATCCTGATCTTTCTTGGCGATCCACGCGCGGTGCACACCGTCGTTTTCTGGATGCTCGGCGGGCTCGGGCTCGCACAGTGGAGCCAGTTGGTTTACCCCTTCGCAATACTGATCGCATGTGGTGCTTATCTCTGGGCGAATGCCAGCAACCTTAACGCGATGACTGTGGGCGATGAAACGGCTGCGACCCTTGGGATTCCAGTCGGGCGGTTCCGCCTGACAGTGTTTGTCGTGGGGGCCATGATTACGGGGGTCATGGTGGCCTTCTCGGGCATCATCGGCTTTGTCGGCCTGATGATCCCGCACATCGTGCGCCTGATTGTGGGCGGCGACTACACACGTGTCTTACCTGTCTCGGCGCTTTGCGGCGCGATCTTCCTGCTTTGGGCCGATATCTTTGCACGGACCGTGATGGCCCCTGACGATATTCCCATCGGCATCGTCACCGGGCTGATAGGCGGCGTGTTCTTTGTCTGGCTGTTGCGCAGGAATACGACCTAGCGTCGCCAAGACGGGCCTTTGGAAATTATCAACTTTTGTGTGTCAGAACCCTCAGCAAGGAGGGTCCGCAATGAAAGCTGCCATATTTCTCTGCCTATCGACACTGATGGTCACCGCCTCACCGGTATTGGCCCTTGTCACGCTGGACCGACCACAAGCAGGTGATCTGGCGTTGGTTGTGGGGTCGCCATTCGGGGCATCCCTTGCCCAGATTTTGGCGAATAGCGACACAACAGATGCCTACCCCGGTCGCGCACCTTTTGGTGTTTTTGTTGTTTTGGAAAACGCACAGACCGCATCCTCGCTCAAGGAAGCAGGCGCTGTTCTTGTGCTTTCAGGGAAAGAGATACTCGCGCTATGTTAGAGCAGAATTCCATCACGACCCGGGCCTCGCAGATCAACGAAGGCCTGGTTCACCAAGTCACGAATCTGATCTTGGTGCCTGTACCTGCGGCAGCCGCCTTTTTCCTTAATGACCTGCAAAACTGGTGGCTTTTTGCTGGCCTTAGCATTGGTCTGGGTGTTCTTGGCAAGGTGTCCGATGTGGTCGCGCCCGCCATGCGGGATTATCTGCTCAGCTTTTGCTTCATCGCACATTGCATTCTCTTGACCAGCGCACTGACGGGGCACCCCTGGCAGATCGACTCTCACATGCTGTACTTTGCCGCCCTGGCAATCGTCTCGACACTGTCAAACCCCGGCGCCCTGATCTTCGCCACACTCTTGGTGGCGCTGCACCATATCTCGCTCAGCATCCTAATGCCGACGCTGGTGTTTCCAGACGGAACCAATGCAGAAAACCTTCAAAGAGCAATGCTGCATGCTGCTGTCGTTCTTTTGGAAACAGGCGTACTGTTGCTAAATCTGTTCAAACGCGCCGCGGCAGAGCAGGCCTTGACAGTAGAAACACAAAACGCACGCATGCAGACGCAACTGGCAGAAACAGCGCAAAACATCGCAGACACACGCCAGAAAGAGGCCGAAACTGTTGTACAAGTGCTGCAAGATCACCTTGCAGCACTGGCCAAAGGCGATCTTGAGTGTCAAATCACGAAATCATTCCCGCCAGAGTACAGCCAGCTCAGCGCAAGCTTTAACGCCACTGTCGAAAGGCTCAGTCTCACGCTTGCGCAGATCACAACCACTGCCGCGCAAATCAAAGACGCCGGGGAAAGCATGAGCGCGTCTTCCCATGCGCTCTCTGGGCGGTCTGTTTCCCAAGCTGCAACGCTCGAACAAGCGGCTGCCGCGCTTGAAGAAATGACGACCTCGGTCAGGCAGGCCGCAGAGGGCGTACAAAACGCCAGACAAACATCGCAACAGGTCCGTCAAGAGGCGCAGGACAGTGGTGCGATCGTTAAAGGGGCTGTGGATGCCATGACCGCGCTCAAAGAATCGTCAAGACAGATCTCGACAATTATTAGTGTCATTGACGACATCGCATTCCAGACGAACCTTCTTGCATTGAATGCAGGCGTCGAAGCCGCGCGCGCCGGAGAAGCCGGGAAAGGCTTTGCCGTCGTCGCAACAGAAGTACGCGGTCTGGCACATCGGTCCGCTGAAGCCGCTAAGGAAATCAAGGCCTTGATCGACAAAAGCGCATCGCAGGTGATCAAGGGTGTTGATCTTGTTGGTCAGGCCGGGTCGGCCATCGATGGTGTCGTTTCGCGCGTTCATGTGATTTCAACTGCCATGGAGGAAATCGCCAACAGCGCGAAGGAACAATCTCTCGGCCTGAGCGAGATCAATACAGGTGTCGCCGACCTCGACCGCGTCACACAGCAAAACGCGGCCATGTCCGCTGATCTCACATCAGAAGGACAAAAGCTCTCAACGCTCGCATCGGATCTTTCCAACATGATGTCCACATTCCAGCTGTCGCACCATCACGCGATGCACAACAGGCCAGCCGCGTGAGGTATCAGAGCCTTCTCCAACGAGGTCAAAGCCATGGGTCGTAGTCTGCGGAAACGTCTGAAAATCACGCGGGAAAAGCGTGAAAAAGCGACGCGATTTAACCCACTATCCGCATTTTGAATATCCGCATGACGCACATGTCATGCAGCCCTCGACCATCCGCAGTTCGAACGATCCACAGGCTGAACAGGACTTGCCACGCGGCGCACCGTTGATGGCAACGATGTCAGCGCGCGGATCAGCTTTCAGGCCCATCCCTTCGCCGGCAAGGAAACCGGTTGAGATCATATGCTTTTCGATCACCCCACCAATGGCGGCCAGGATTGAAGGCACGTATTTGCCTTGCATCCATGCCCCTCCGCGCGGGTCAAAGACGGCCTTCAACTCTTCAACCACGAACGACACGTCACCCCCACGCCGGAACACCGCAGAAATCATCCGCGTCAGCGCCACGGTCCAGGCGAAATGCTCCATATTTTTGGAGTTGATGAAAACCTCGAACGGACGGCGATGACCGGCGATGACCAGATCGTTGACCGTGATATAGATCGCATGCTCGCTGTCGGGCCACTTCAGCTTATAGGTTGCCCCCTCAAGCTCTTGCGGGCGGTCCAGCGGCTCGGACATATAGACAACCTCGGCACCTTCTGCACCATCACGCACCTGATCGGGCACCTCGGATGGCGACGCCTCTTGCGATACCGAAAGGACTGATCCGGTCACATCATTGGGACGATAGGTCGTGCAGCCTTTGCAGCCCTGATCCCAGGCCGCCATATAGACCTCTTTGAAATCATCAAAGCTGATGTCCTCAGGACAGTTGATTGTTTTGGAAATCGAACTGTCGATCCATTTTGCGCCGCCGCCTGCATGCGCACATGATCCAGCGGCGCCAGCGTTTGCGCGTTCACGAAATAATCAGGCAAAGGC
>JALQUF010000063.1 GCA_023263855.1 Yoonia sp.
GACAGAATAGGTGGCATCAAATGGCACATGCCCATAAAGCGCATGGTCCGCCGCCGCCAGATCCGTATCATCGGGGCGGGCGGTCAGGATGCGCCAGCCATCAAAAACCTGCAGCGCATCGGCGTTCACGATCACGCCGCCTTGGGTTTGCGCGATATGCAAAGCCAAGGCCGATTTGCCCGAGGCCGTCGGCCCCGCAATCAGGACCGGCCGGTTGGGCAGAATGGGAATAGAGTTCACCGACACCGAACGCGGGTCCCTTATTATAGCTGTCTTGTTGCTTGCGCGATCGCTCAGCGTGCAGCCGAGAAAGCACCATCATCGTAGACCGGACCACCGGTCATGGTGATATCGGCGTCGCCTGCGATGTCAGTTGCACTTCCGCCATTGCTCAGGAAGTTGCCTTCCAGATCAAGGGTTGTGTCCATCAGGGTGCCATCATCATCCAGCGTTCCCGTAAGTTCCATTTCAAAATGGTTACCCGTGGTTCCGTCAACTTCGTCTGTGAAAGATGATGTACCCAATAGCGCCCCAAGAATGATTCCATTGCTGCTATCAATGAAATTACCTGCACGCCCGTCGATGCGATTGGTCGTAAAGTCGGCATCCAGTTGCAACTGACCGATCAACGTGCCGCCGCCTGCGTCTTGCTCGGCGATCAGGGCACCATTGTAGATCGTTGATCCACTTGGCATGGATGCAAGGTCGCCACTGCTGGAGATATTGCCTGGGTTTTCCAGGCTACCGTCTTCATCAACGTTCGTTTCAACATCATTCACAAAGGCGTCGCTGATGTCGGCAAAGCTAGTGTAAGTCGTATCAAACGCGAACGGCTCGATTGCCCCGTCACATGCGGCCAGTCCCATTGCGCTGAGAAAAAGAATGGAGGTCTTGGTTGCGAGTTGCATGGGGGTAATCCTTTTTGCGATGGCAGACGGGCAGGAGGCGCATTTCATCCGCTTTAAACGATGTAAGCTGATCATAGGGCGCTGTCTTCTTGCCGGTCAACGCTGAACGCTGGATTTGTCGCGATTGTGGCATTGAAACTATCGGCAACTTCAGACATTTTGCGCGACAATCAAACACAGATAGGGGCGCGCCATGAGCGAGACTGAGAAAACGGCATATAAACGCGTGATGCTCAAGATCTCGGGTGAGGCGTTGATGGGCGATACGGCCTTCGGTTTGCATCCGCCAACGGTTCAGCGGGTCGCCCGTGAAGTGAAATCGGTCCATGATCTGGGTGTCGAGATTTGTATGGTCATTGGCGGCGGCAATATTTTCCGGGGGCTGCAAGGATCGGCCCAAGGCATGGAGCGGACGACAGCTGACTACATGGGCATGTTGGCCACGGTCATGAACGCGCTGGCGATGCAGTCCGCACTTGAAGAGCTGGGCATCCACACCCGTGTTATTTCGGCAATCACCATGAATGAAGTGGCCGAACCCTATATCCGCCGCCGGGCCGTGCGCCACCTGGAAAAGAAGCGGGTTTGTATTTTTGCCGCAGGTACCGGCAACCCTTATTTCACAACCGATACCGCCGCGACCCTGCGCGCCAGCGAAATGAATTGCGAGGCGATTTTTAAGGGCACGAAGGTTGATGGCGTCTACGATAAGGATCCCGCCAAACACGATGATGCAGTGCGCTATCAGCATGTATCCTATGACGAGGTTCTGCAAAAGCATCTGGGTGTGATGGATGCCAGCGCCATTGCGCTTGCGCGTGACAATGACTTGCCCATTATCGTGTTCTCATTGGACGAACCGGGCGGTTTTAAAGGTATTTTGGCCGGAGAAGGCACCTATACGATTGTAAACGACTAAACCGGGCAGCCGTCATTGGCCCGCTTTGATAAGCGGGATCGACTGCCCTTGAACACCTTTGGGTGTTTTCCAACATAAAACGCGCGTTCTGCACGGAAATTGCACAAAAGCGCCTGATTTGGCTGTCTATACAAGGCGGTCGCTTTGGCCTAAAACGGTGAAAACCCGGGCAAAGCCCGACGAGAAAGAGCAGAGAACATGTCTGACGATTTTGAACTTGATACCGATGATCTGACCCGCCGTATGGAAGGGGCGATTGCAAACCTGCGTGTTGAACTGGCGTCTTTGCGCACGGGCCGGGCCTCTGGCTCGATGCTGGAACCTGTGATGGTGGATGCCTACGGGTCGATGACACCAATCAATCAGGTGGGTACCGTCAACGTCCCCGAACCGCGTATGGTCACGATCAATGTCTGGGATAAAGGGCTGGTCGGAAAGGTCGAAAAAGCCATTCGTGAAAGTGGCTTGGGTATCAATCCTCAACTGAATGGCACCATCATCATGCTGCCGATCCCCGAGTTGAACGAAGAGCGCCGCCGCGAGTTGACCAAGGTGGCGGGCCAATATGGTGAAAGCGCGCGCGTGTCGATCCGCAACCTGCGCCGTGACGGGATGGACCAGATCAAGAAGGCCAAGGCCGACGGCCTGTCGGAAGACGACCAGAAGTTCTGGGAAGGCGCCGTGCAAGAAGTGACCGACGCGCATATTAAGATCGTTGACGAGACGGTCGAAAGCAAACAAGCAGAGATCATGCAGGTCTAAGCCAAGTCAGAAGGGGCTAGCCATGCCCAAAGATGCAGACGCCACGACCGCTCCGGCCCATGTCGCCATTATTATGGATGGCAACGGCCGTTGGGCCCAACAGCGCGGTCGCCCGCGTTTGTTTGGCCATCATGCGGGTGCGCGACGTGTGCGTGATGTTTTGGAGTCTTGCCCACGGCTCGGTGTCAAGTATCTGACAATATTTGCGTTTTCGACAGAAAACTGGAAGCGGACACAGACGGAAGTGGCCGGACTGATGAGCCTGTTCCGCCGGTATCTTGAGCGTGAAGCGAATGAGCTTTACGAAAAAGGCGTCTGCGTGCGGTTTATCGGCGACCGGATCCGGCTTGATGACAAGCTGGTCAGCCTGATGGACGAGCTGGAATTGCGTACGGCCGACAACGACCGCGTACATTTGACCGTTGCATTGAATTACGGCGGCCGTGATGAGGTGACACGCGCGGCCAAACGCCTGGCCTATGAGATCGAGCAGGGCCGTTTGACCCATGATGAAGTCGACGCTGAAACCCTTGCGGGTTTTCTTGACACCCACGTCTTGCCTGATCCTGATCTGGTGATCCGCACCAGCGGAGAGGCGCGCATTTCCAACTTCCTGCTGTGGCAATCGGCCTATGCGGAGTATGAATTTGTCGATACGCTCTGGCCTGATTTCACAGCCGAAGAGTTTGCAAAAGTCCTGAAAAGCTATGGCACACGGGACCGACGCTATGGGGCCGTGCGGGTCTGACGATGACGATCCCGACGCCTCAGCCAGCCAAATGGGATGATTTGACAGTCCGCCTGATTTCAAGTGCGGTGATGGTCTTTGTCGGCGCGATTGGTGTGATCTTGGGCGGGGTCTGGTTTCAGATGCTCGTGGTCTTTGTCACTGCGGTCATGGTTTGGGAATTGTGGATGATGATCCGGCCCAAAGAGCCGACCAAGGGGATGTTGCTGGCGGCTCTGGTCGCCTCAGTGATGTCGGGGCAATTGGCGGATGGCTCGGCGTGGGGCATGTTGTTGTTTCTGGTTGTGCCGGTCATTGGGGCGACCCAGCTGAAAACGGAAATCAAGACCTTTTTCATCTTTGCACTGGGCATCCAGATTGCTGGCTGGGGGTTGGTTCACTTCCGCATGGATTACGGCTTCCTGTGGTTGTTGTGGCTGATGTCTGTGGTCATCGTGACAGATATTTTCGGGTATTTTGCGGGCAAAGCTTTGGGCGGGCCGAAATTCTGGCCCAAAATCAGCCCGAAAAAAACCTGGAGCGGCACAGGCTTTGGATGGATCGGTGCCGGGCTTGTGGGGTTGGTTTTCGCGCTTTTTACCAATGCCAGCCTGTGGATCATCGTGATTTCGATGGTGCTCAGCTTTGCAGGGCAAATGGGTGATATCGCCGAAAGCGCGCTGAAGCGGCGGATGGGTGTCAAAGACAGCTCAACCCTGATCCCCGGTCATGGTGGCCTGTTTGATCGCTTTGATGCGCTGCTTGGCGCGTCACTGTTCCTGATCATTGTCGCCGATATTGTCGATGTGCCAGGGGTCGTTTGGTGAGACGGATCACGATTTTCGGGGCGACAGGGTCAGTCGGGCAAAGCGCGCTTGATCTGGTGGCGCGTGATGCAGATGCATATGATGTTGTCGCACTGACCGGCGGGCGTAACGTCGCGCAATTGGCCGCTGATGCACGGCGGCTGAATGCTGATCTGGCGGTGACATGTTATCCCGAATGTTATAATGAATTGAAAGACTTGCTGGCGGATACTGATGTGCAGGTCGCGGCGGGTCCGGGTGCCATTACCGAAGCCGCCGCGCGTCCTGTGGATTGGGCCTTGTCTGCCATTGTCGGGTCTGCGGGGTTGCTGCCGGGGCTTGAGGCCTTGTCGCATGGCACGACATTGGCATTAGCTAACAAGGAGTCTTTGGTCACGGCTGGTCCGCTATTGTTGGGACGGGCCAAGGCGCATGGGGCCACGGTCCTGCCTGTCGATAGCGAACATTCGGCGGTGTTTCAGGCGCTTGTGGGGGAACATATGGCCGCGGTCGAGCGGGTGATCATAACCGCCAGCGGTGGTGCGTTCCGCGATTGGCCGGTTGAGAAACTGGCGACAGCCACATTGGCCGAAGCCTCAAGCCATCCGAACTGGGACATGGGCCAGCGGATCACGATTGATAGCGCGTCAATGTTCAATAAGGCGATGGAACTGATTGAAACAAAAGAGTTCTTTAACGTCTCACCGGATATGATTGAGGTGCTGGTGCACCGCGAAAGTCTGATCCATGCGCTGGTCGGCTTCAACGACGGGGCGCTGATGGCGCACGTCGGCCCACCTGATATGCGCCATGCAATCGGTTATGCGCTGCATTGGCCGGAACGCAAGGCGCTGCCGGTCGAACGGCTTGATCTGGCCAAAATCGGCAGCTTGACGTTCGAGGCCCCTGATGATGCGCGCTATCCGGCCCTTGGGATCGCCAAGCGCGTGATGGAAGAGGGCGGTTTGGCGGGGGCTGTTTTCAACGCCGCCAAGGAACGCGCGCTGGACGGGTTTATCGCAGGCGACATCGGGTTTCTGGATATGTCGGCGGTTGTTTCAAGAACGCTCGACAAAATGTCATCACAAGGTGGGCTGCAAAATGCGCATCTCACCCTAGATAACGTTCTGGAGACAGACAGGCTGGCGCGCATTTATGCCGCCGAAACCTTTAGCCAATTGGGATAACACTTTGGATCTGATGCAGTTTGTGCCGATGTTCGGCAACTTCGCCTTTATGATTGTCGCCTTTGTGGTGGCGCTCTCGGTGATCGTGGCGATCCATGAATATGGTCACTACATCGTCGGACGCTGGTGCGGCATCCATGCAGAAGTGTTCTCATTGGGATTTGGACCTGTGATCTACAGCCGCGTTGATAAGCGCGGCACAAAGTGGCAGGTCGCGGCCTTGCCGTTGGGCGGGTACGTGAAATTCCTGGGCGATGCGAACGCGGCCAGTGTTGGCAGTGATGGCACAGTGGCCGCAGTCGACGCGCGACGCACGATGCTGGGCGCGCCGCTTTGGGCGCGCACGGCAACTGTGGCGGCAGGACCCGTCTTTAACTTTGTTTTGGCGATTGCGATTTTTGCCGGCTCGATCATGTATCAGGGCCAGTCGGCCGATCCGTTGACCTTTGGCGAACTGCGCCCCTTGCCTGCAAGCTTTGACTCGGAGTTGCGAGAAGGCGATGTGATGATCGCAGTCGAAGGGGTGCTTTTCAACGACCCGGAACGGACCGTCGAAATTTCAGATCTGGTGCCGCTGCAAGAGCGTTTGGACTACACTGTTTTGCGTGACGGGGATGAGATCATCGTGGATGGTCCGTATTATTTCCCTACAGCGGTATCAAGCGTGAGCCCCCGATCTGCTGCAGATGATGCCGATATCAAGGTCAATGACGTGATCACCGCCATCAATGGCGCGGCGGTTTTTGCTTTTGCGCAGGTACAAGACATTGTCCTTGAGGCAAATGGCGCCCCGCTGGAATTTGAAATCTGGCGTGATGGTGAAACCTTGACCAAAACAATTGCACCGCGCCGGGTCGATCTGCCAAACCCAGATGGCGGGTTCGAGACACGTTGGCTGATCGGGATTACCGGGACGATCTTTTTTGAGGAAAAGACCGTCGCGGTGGGTCCGTTTGAAGCGATCAGCCTTGGCGCGCAGGGCCTGTGGAGCACGGTGACGACATCTTTGTCAGCGATGCAGCATATTCTGTTTGGTCAAATCTCGACCTGTAACTTGTCGGGTCCTGTCGGGATCGCAGAAACCAGCGGGTCGATGGCTGAACAGGGTGCGCAAAGCTTTATCTGGTTTATCGGCGCGCTGTCTGCTGCTGTCGGGCTGATCAACCTCTTTCCAATCCCTGTTTTGGACGGTGGTCATCTGGTTTTTTATGCCTATGAGGCTGTCACGCGTCGCAAACCCAGCGAGCGCGCGGTGCAGGTGTTTATGTTTGTGGGCCTTTCGTTGATCCTGGGGCTGATGACATTCACGATCCTGAACGACACGATCCTTTGCCCATGAAAATAAGATTGGTGCGCTGGTCGAAATAGGCCCTCTGCTGTTTTGACATCTTTGCCCATTGTCGCTACTCAAATTGCAACGAGTAAATAAAACACGGGCGGTCCAAATGACGACAGGTGTGGGGCGCGTTTTCGCGCAGGGTGTTTCAAGAGTGCGGTCGATCTGGATTGTGCTTTGTATCATGGTCTTGGCGGCTGGGGCTGCCAACGCCCAAAGCTTTGTATTCAACAGCTTCGAGATTGATGGCAACCAACGCGTTGCGGATGGGACGATCTTGTCCTTGGGTGATTTGGAGCCGGGCGTGGGGCTGTCCATGGCCGAGTTGAACGCAGCAGGGCAGGACATTCGTGCCTCGGGCCTGTTTGAAAGCGTCGATCTGGTGCCGCAAGGCAGCCGCCTGCTGATCCGCGTTGTCGAATACCCCACCATCAGCCGTATCAATATCGAAGGTAACAACCGCCTGCGTGATGCAGAGTTGCTGTCGCTGGTACAATCCCAGCCACGGCGCGTCTTTACACCCGCCCAAGCCGAGGCGGATACAGCTGCCATCACCGCAGCCTATGCCCGCCAGGGCCGCATCAACGCCACTGTGACGCCGCGGATCATCCCGCAGTCTGACAACCGGGTCGATCTGGTGTTCGAAGTGGTCGAATCTGCCGTGACCGAGGTTGAGCGCATCACGTTTGTGGGTAACCGCAGCTTCTCGGAAGGGCGGTTGCGTCGCGTGCTTGAAACCAAAGAAGCAGGGATTTTCCGAGCCTTGGTCGGGCGCGATACATACTCGCCCGAACGTCAGGCGCAGGACCGCGAAGTGCTGACCGATTTTTACCGGTCGCGGGGCTATATTGATTTCGTTATTCAGAATGTCGACGTGTCTCTAACACGCGAACGTGACGCCTATTTGGTCACCTATAACTTGCGTGAAGGTCAGCAATTTACCTTCGGCAATGTGACGGTCACAAGTGAAATCAATGGTGTGAATGCAGCAGATTACGCCGACGCTGCGCGCGTTCGTGCAGGCGCGACCTATTCCCCGGTGCCGATTGACAGCGATATTAACCGGATCGAACGGTTGGCTGTCGAGCGTGGCGAACGCTTTGTGCAGGTTGAGCCACGGCTGAGCCGCAATCCCCGTGATCTCAGTGTAAACATAAATTACGTGTTGGTCCCCGGAGAGCGTCTTTTCATCGAACGGATCGATATTGAGGGTAATGGCACGACGCTTGACCGGGTCATTCGCAACCAGTTCCGCTCGGTCGAGGGTGATCCATTGAACCCGCGCGAGATTCAAGAAAGCGCACGTCGCATCCGCGCACTTGGGTTTTTTGAAGGGGTGAGTGTCGATACACGCGCCGGTTCAACCCCCAGCCAACGCGTGGTAGATGTGAATGTGACCGAGGGGCCAACGGGCACCCTGACGTTTGGTGCGAATTTTAACACCGATACCGGCGCAAGCTTGGTGGCCGCTTATAGTCAAAGCAACTTTCAGGGACGCGGTCAGCGTTTGAGTTTCGATTTTTCCACCGCTGAAACCAACCGCCGCTTTGGGTTTGGATTTACCGAACCCCAACTTCTGGGGCGCGACCTGCGCGGTTCGTTTGATGTATCCTATGGCACGACGGACAATGAAAACGCACTCTATGACACTGAGTCCCTTCGCTTCAGCCCAGCGGTTAGCTTTCCTGTCAGTGAATTGGCCCGCTTGTCTTTGTTCTATGCCCTTGAGTATACGGACCTGACCGATGTGTCGGATGATGCCAGTGAGGTGATCCGCCAAGAGGCTGACGCCGGGGGCGTCTGGACCAATGCAATTGGCTATACCTACACCTTTGATAACCGCCGCACCGGGTTGAACCCGAATGCGGGTGTTGTGCTGCGGTTCGGGCAGGAATTCGGCTTTGGTGACACGCAGTTCATCAAGACGACAGCCTTGGCTGGGGCCGAGACCAAAATCCTGAACGAAGAAGTCACCTTGCGTGCAACCTTGGAGGGCGGTTTGCTGAGCTATCAAGATGGCAACAGCCGCGTCACGGATCGTTTCTTTCTGGGCAGCCGCCTGATGCGCGGGTTTGAGCCGGGCGGCATCGGGCCGCGCGATGATCTGACGGATGACGCCTTGGGCGGCAACGCATTCTCTGTCTTGCGCCTTGAGACGGAGTTCCCGCTTGGCTTGCCAAGTGAATATGGCATCTCGGGCGGTGCCTTCATCGACTACGGTTCTGTCTGGGATGTAGGTGAGACCTTTGGCGAGGACGTCATTTACAACGACTTCATTGGTCGTTCTGTTGCCGGTCTGTCGATCTTCTGGAGCACCCCGATTGGTCCATTGCGGTTCAATTTTACCGAACCGTTGGATGTCCAAGACCGCGACGAGACACGCAGCTTTGATGTGACGATCTCGACGAGCTTTTGATGTCTGTCTGGCGTGCGCTTCTTGTCTGGCTTGCTCTGGCGCTGCCGGCGTCAGCCCAGCAGGGCGCGGCGCCCGTTCTGATCGTCGACAGCGAACGATTGTTTATCGAAACGCTCTACGGTCAACGTCTGGCGTCTGAATTGGCTGCGCAAGCCGCAGAGCTTCAGGCCGAGAATGACCGCATCGTGGAATCGCTAACCCTCGAAGAGCGGAGCCTGACGGTGCGCCGCCCGACGATGGACCCGGCGGACTTTCGGGCCGAAGCTGAGGCCTTTGACAACAAAGTGCAGGAAGTCCGCCGCGTTCGTGATGCCAAGAACGTCGAGTTGCAGGTGGCCACAGCAGAAGCACGGTCGCGCTTTGAACAGCAAGTGCAGGGGATTGTTGCGAACATCATGCTGGAACGTAACGCATCTTTGGTGCTGGAACAGCGCAATGTTGTTTTGTCCGTGCGGGCCATCAACATCACCGATGATGTGATCGTGCGTATTGATGCAGAATTGGGCACCGGGGCCGAGTAGCACGCGCTTGCCGCCCATGGCCCGGCTTGCTAGTCATATCACAAGGCGGCCACGGCGCGCCAAAGCAATAAAAAGGAGCCGCCCGGCATGACCGACCCTGTCACCACCGCTGATATTCAACTGATCCAGAAAATCCTGCCACACCGGTATCCTTTCTTGCTGGTGGACAAGGTGCATAGCATCAACGGCACAACCTCTGCTGTAGGCATCAAAAACGTCACGATGAACGAGCCGCATTTTCAGGGCCATTTCCCCGGCAACCCGATCATGCCCGGCGTCACGATTGTCGAGGCGATGGCCCAGACAACCGCTGTGATGGTTGGCGCGTCACTGGGGCTGACCGAAGGCAATCTTCTGGTGTACTTCATGGCGATTGATGGCTGCAAATTCCGCCGCAAGGTCGTACCCGGCGATGTGCTGGAAATGCACGTCGAGACCACACGCGGCAAGCCCGGTGGCAAGGTCTGGCGTTTCAAAGGTGTCGCGACAGTTGATGGCGAAATGGCGGCCGAGGCCGAGTTTACGGCCATGATGGATATGCAAGGCTGATGGCCCAGATCCACCCGTCAGCAGTGATCGCAGAAGGTGCAGAGATCGGCACAGAATGCGTCATCGGGCCATTTTGCGTGATTGGCGCTGATGTGAAATTGGGCGCGCGCGTCCATCTCAAAAGCCATGTTGTGATTGACGGTGATACGCATATTGGCGACGATACGGTGGTTTTTCCCTTCGCTGTGATCGGTGAGATTCCGCAGGATTTGAAATTCGATGGTGAAAAAACCCGCCTGCGCATCGGTGCGCGCAACCGTATTCGTGAGCATGTCACGATGAATACCGGCACAGCGACCGGTGGTGGCGAAACACGGGTTGGCGATGATGGGCTGTTTATGGCGGGCTGTCACATCGCACATGATGCGCAGATCGGCGACCGGGTGATCGTGGTCAACTCTTCCGCTGTTGCCGGGCACTGTATTATCGAGGATGATGTGATTATCGGCGGCCTTTGCGGTGTGCATCAGTTTGTGCGCATCGGTCAGGGGGCGATCATCGGTGCGGTCACGATGGTGACGAAAGATGTCGTCCCACACGGTCTGGTGCAGGCGCCACGGGGCGTGCTGGATGGGCTTAATCTGGTAGGCCTGAAACGCAAAGGTGTAGCGCGATCTGATATCACCGCATTGCGCGCGGCGTTTCAAATGCTAAAGGATGGCGAGGGCACGTTTCAGGACCGCGCCCACCGCTTGGCCGACGAAAGCGACAGCGCATATGTGCAGCAAATGGTGGCGTTCATCCTGGGCGACACCGACCGTAATTTCCTGACACCTGGCTGATGCTGGCACTGATCGCGGGCACTGGCGATCTGCCGCCTGCGCTGGTGGCGCGTTTGCCCCAGCGTCCTTTGATTTGTGCCATGGCGGGCTTTCGTCCGGCGATTACACCTGATCTGACATTTCGTATCGAACAGCTGGGCGGGTTTTTGACAGCGCTGCGCGACCGCGGCGTGACCGAGGTGTGCATGGCGGGCGCTGTCTCCCGCCCCCCCGTTGATCCGTCACAGATTGATGCGGCGACAAAGCCTTTGGTGCCGCGTATCATGGCCGCGATGGCGCAGGGCGATGACGGGGCCTTGCGCGCGATCATCGCGATTTTTGAAGAAGCGGGCTTTGCTGTCAGGGCGGCGCATCAGATTGCACCCGATCTGTTGCCGCGCGCCGGTGTTCTCAGCCGCAAGCCAGTCACGATCGACAGTCGCAAGGATGCGGTCAGCGCCGAAGTAACCATCACTGAAATGGGACGTGGCGATGTGGGGCAGGCCTGCATTGTGCGCAACGGGCGCGTGTTGGCGCGCGAGGGGCAGGCGGGCACAGATGCGATGCTGGCACAAATTACGCCAAGTGCTGATCCTTTGTGGGGCGCTGTCGACGGGCTTGGCTCTGTGTTGGGCAGTGCCGCAGAGTGGTTGAGTGGGGCGGATGGTGAACCAACCGATGCCCGGGGCGCGATACTTTTTAAAGCCCCCAAGCCCAATCAGGACCGCCGTGCCGATTTACCTGTTATCGGGCCGCAGACAGCCAAAGGGGCGATTGCTGCAGGGCTGGCGGGGATCGTGATTGAACATGATGGCGTCATGGTGCTGGACCTGGATGAGGTTCTGTCATTGCTAGATGGCGCCGGCCTGTTTTTCTGGGTGCGACCCAAGGGGGGCGCGTGAAGGTCTTTGTGATTGCTGGTGAAGCCTCGGGTGACAAACTGGGGGCGGCGCTGATGGCGGGGCTGCGGTCGCTGCGTCCGGATGTCACTTTTGACGGTGTTGGCGGGCCGCTGATGCAAGAGCAGGGGTTGCAGAGCCGGTTTCCGATGGAAGAGCTGAGCGTGATGGGCTTGGCTGAAATCCTTCCCAAGTATCGCGCCCTCAAGGCACGGATCCGGCAGATGGCCGATGCTGTTCTGGCCGATCCGCCCGATGTGCTGATCACAATTGACAGCCCTGATTTTTGTTTGCGCGTGGCGCGGCTGGTCAAGGCTGCCAGCAATATCCGCACGGTGCATTATGTGGCGCCAACCGTCTGGGCGTGGCGTCCCAAGCGCGCAGAAAAGATGGCGCGCCACATTGACCATGTGCTCGCGCTTTTCCCGTTTGAACCGCCACTGATGCAGGCCGCAGGGATGGAGTGTGACTTTGTCGGGCATCCGGTGGTGGCCGAACCTGTTGCAACGGCGCAAGAGGCTGCCGCTTTGGGTGAGGGTACGGTCGTGCTGGTCTTGCCCGGCAGTCGCAAGGGCGAGGTATCGCGCCTTGCGGACCGGTTTGGCGTGGCCGTGGCCAAGATTGCCGCGGCCTTGCCAGATGCGCGGTTTGTGATCCCGACAACGCGCGGGGTGCATGATTTGGTACAGGCCCGTGTTGCGGACTGGCAGGTGCCGGTGACGGTACTGCCGCCGGGATCGCCGGAAAAGGCTGCCTGGTTTAAACGGGCGGATGTGGCCTTGGCAGCCTCTGGCACTGTGTCGTTGGAACTGGCCGCGAGCGAGACACCGATGGTGATCGCCTATGATATGGCATGGCTAAGCCGGATCATCATCAGCCGGATGTTAATGGTGGATTCGGTCACGCTGGTAAACCTTGTCAGTGAAACCCGTGTTGTGCCTGAATTTATTGGTGCTGCCTGCCAGCCTGGGCCGATTGCCGATGCGGTGCTGGCGGTGCTTGCTGACCCGGGTGCGCAACGTGCGGCCATGGCACTGACGATGGTGCGGCTGGGGCAGGGCGGAGAGGCGCCGGGCCTACGCGCGGCGCGCGCGGTCTTGCAGCGGCTTGAAGAGCCGGCCGTCCAGAACCAGCAGCCCTAGCGCCAGAATTGTAAAGCCAACATAGGCCCGCAGCGGCAGCGCTTCGCCCAGAATGATGGCCCCCAGCACAATTGCGACCGGGGCGACCATCAGCGTGCAAAGCATCAGGTTGCCACTGCCCGCCATGGCCAGCACACGGTAGTAAAGCATATAGGCAACTGCCGTTGCGACGACGGCGTAATAGGCAATCGCGACCCATGTCTGGGGGTGCAATGTCAGGGTGATCGGGCCTTCGACCAGCCAAGCCGCCGGAATGGTCATCAGGCTTGCCCCGGTTAGCATGCCCGCAGCGGCGACCTGTGGTTTGAGATGCCCCAGCATCTTGCGCGCCCAGACGCCAGCCAGCGCATAGCTGATCGTGCCACCGATGACCGCCAGTTGGCCAAGCGAGCGTATGTCGAAATCTTTGAACGCCGCCAATCCAATCGCTGTGGACACCCCGATAAAGCCCAATGACACGCCAATGGCCTTGCGGGCCGTCAAACGTTCATCGGCAAAAAAGACCGCGGCTGCAATGACACCAAAAACCGCAGTCGATGCGTTCAGGATCGAGGTGAGGCCGGTTTCGATATGCAGTTGGCCCCATGCCATCAAGCTGAATGGGATGACGTTGTTCAGCAGCCCCATGATCACAAATGCCCCCCAGACCCGCAGGTCTGTAGGCACGGCAAAGCGCCGGATCGCGATGACCGCCCATAGGATCAGCATGGCCCACCCTGTCCGGTGGGCCACGGCTGTCAGCGGCCCGATCTCACTCAACGCGACTTTGATTGACAGAAAAGACGCGCCCCAGATCAGCGACAGCAGCAAAAGCTCGGCCCATGCGCGGGGCGATATGGTTTTCTGGATCATTGACATCGGCGGGACATGATCTTTTTGCCATGCAAAGCGCAACCCGGATCATGCGGGTGGACAAAGAAAAAGCCCCGCCGGATTAGGCGGGGCTTGCTTTGTCGTCTTGTCGGCGCAGACTGCGTTAGAAGTTGTAAGCGATCCGAACACCAGCGGCCCAGCCGCTGTTGTCGCTGAAATCACCCAAGGTTACGCCAGGCGTGTCTTCAGTAAACACACCTGGTGCCTCAGTCTCGGCATCGCCGATCCAGATATAACGCACGCCGCCAGTGATCCGCAAAGCATCCATAGTCCGTGTTACAGCGACACCCACGGATGTGTTGCCGTCTGTTGGCCCGAGGTTCCCAGAGAAACCACCCTGAGAGGCTTCGTACCCTGCTGTCACAGCGCCAGACCATTCGTCATTAAAGCGGCGACCGACGCCAAGGTTATACGTCACACTGTTGTCTGAGTAGTCAACCAACGAAGACCCGCCCAAAGCAAAGATCGGTGGGGTAATATCGAATGCAGTCCAATCGACCCAACGTACCGAACCAAACAACAGTGTATCGGCGGCAATACCGGTCTGACCCTCCAAGGTCACGGATTGGGGAAGTGTCGTCGAAAACTCGGTAGGCCTTTCGCCAATTTCCAGTGCTGGGTACTCTTCAGTGGCTTGGAAATCATGGGTGATTTCACTGTGATAAGTCAGAGACACGCGGGCGGCGATATCGGGGCGTTCCCACGCTGCGCCAACGACATAGCCAAAGTTCGTTTCTGCATCAATTTCCATTGAGTACGTGTTGAAGAGTTCTACCTCGCCAACTGTCTGCACAGCACGTGCGCCACCGTAGACTGTGAGGTTGTCAGGCAGTTTGTAGGCAACCAGCGCGGTAACGGCGTTGCTATCAATGGTCGCAGTCGATCCGAATGGCGTTACACCACCACCATAGGCGTAGGCGGTGTCATCGGCATAGTTGACGTCAGCACCATAGGGCTGATCGAAAATGATGGCCAATGACCAACGGTCATTAAGATCGTTCTTATAACCAAACCCGAGTTGGAAATAATCATCGGCCATATCGCCTGAATTCGAACCTGCTGGTGAATTTTCACCCGCAGGGATTTGCTGTTCGCCACTGACATCAGGTGAAACAAACCCGAAATTCAGTTCTAAATAGTTGCCTTCTTCAAAAAGCAATGCCGCTGATGGTGCCGCGCGTTCTACTCCCCCCGCGCTGGCAATGCTTGTTGATAGCAGCAAGGCCGCCCCTGCTGTTAGTGTACCTTTCATGTCCTCATCCCTGTCATGAACAATATATGTGCAGCCAACGGTAAGGAGTGCCTAAGCTTTACGTCAATTCGTGACGCCACGTCACGCAAGCCGCCGCGCCGCTGCGTCACAAAAATGCAATGTTGCCGGGTTTGTGCCCTAGGCCCGCGCACTGCGCACGGCAGAACTGATGTTGAGATAGTTGCCGGCAAAGATCAAAGCCGCACCGACAAAGACCCAGATCTCAAGCGGTTCTTGATAAAGCAGCATACCGACGACTGCGATTGTGGGCAGGCGTACAAAATCGATCGGCATCACAATGCTTGCAGGCGCGATGCTGAGGGCTTTGGTCAAACAAAAATGTGCCAATAGGCCCGCGCATCCGATCAGTATGACCCACGGCAAAGCTGCGGCCGAGGGCAGGGCAATATCTCCATCAAGACCAGCGCAGACCAGCCCGAAGAAGGCTTGCATTACCGTCAGGTAGAACAAGATTGTCATAACCGTTTCGGTTTGTGTCAGCTTGCGGGTAAAGATTGCTGTCATCGCAAAAAACACAGCGCAGCCTGCGGCGGCCATCAGCCCCCAGCTGATATTGTCGGGATCGGGGCGTGCGACGATCAAAATCCCGACAAAGCCGATTGCAGCACTGAGCAGACCGATCGCTGTGATGCGTTCGCCCAAGATCAGCGGCGACAAAAGGATCACCCAGATCGGCGTTGTGAATTCCAAGGCAAAGACCTGCGCAAGCGGGATCACGGTGATCGCATAGAACCACAGGTTTTGCCCGGTAAAGTGAAAAAGGTTGCGTGTCGCATGCAGCCCCAGCCGGTTGCGGCCGATCTGTGAAAGCCTGCCAGTGGCGGCAGCAATGCTGACCACAATCGCAATCCCGGTCAGGCTGCGAAACAACATGATCTCAAAGGTATCAAGCTCGGTGCTCACCGTGCGTCCGGCCACCGCCATCAAGGTGAAAGACGAGATTGCGCCAATCATCCAGGCGGCTGCGATAAGAACGTTATTCATCCGGGCAGTTGCTATTGGGAAATGCGCTTTTGCAACCCCAGAAAAGATGTGTTTGGCTGGAAAACGCAAGAATGAGGTGCGGTATGTTCAGATGGGTGCTGGCAGTGGTGATCGGGGCGCAAGCGGCCGCAGCGGATCAGGTAGTTGTGGTGGAGCAGGCGGCACGTGCGGCCTTTGACGGTCTGCCCGCGGTCCAGCGGGTTGATCAGATCGCGGGGCAATGCGGGGCCGATGACAGCGTCAATCAGATCGCCGTCTACTGCACGACGACGAATCAGATCTTGCTTGTGCGGAACGCTGCGGAGGCGCCGCAAACACCCTATATGCTGGCGCATCTTTACGGGCACGCGGTGCAGGTCCGGCATGGTGTCGCGGATTTTGCCTTGGACCAAATTCGCCAGCGCCGGGCCGAGGAAACCATGTTGCGCGGTCTGGTGACGCGGCAGGTTGAATGTATCGCGGGGTTCATTGTGGCCCGCGCAGGTATGGGGCAGATTGATCTGAACAGTCTTTTCACGACCGAGCCTTTCAGCGGCAGCCATTGGGGGCGCGACCCGCTGCATATCGGGCCTGAGGTTTCCATTGGTCTGGCGGCCCGCGCGGAGTGGTTTGCGCGGGGTCAGCAAGGTGATCTGGCGGCCTGTGCGCCGGGCGAGTTTACGGCGGATCTGTTGTTGGACGCGCTGAACCGCTAGGTGCGGGGCGGGTTGCAAAGACATTCCCGTTCATCTGCTGGGGGGTTGTAATCAGCGTCCCGTCTGGCCGGGACAGCACAAAGCCAAAGCCCGAAAGCAGATTAAAAACTGCGTCTTTGTGGCGCGACACCTCGATCATTGCGCAGCGTGCGGCCTGTAGCACCTGCCTGCCACCGCACAGCACGGCCAATTCGGTGCCTTCACAGTCAATCTTTACCACATCGGGCCAGACATTATGCGCCTTGGCATAGTCATCAAGCGTGGTTGTGTTGACGCTGCGCGGGCGCAGTTTGAGCGTTTGTCCTTGGGAGCGGGCATTGTCGGTTGATGTGGCAAAATCCGCTTCAAGCGAATTCATGAAGCCGCCGAGGTTTTCTTCATAAAAGACCGCTTTGCCGACACGGTCACTGACAGCGGCATTGATGTGAACACATTGCATGCAACGCGCGATATTTTTGCGTAAAAACTGTTGGTTTTGCTGGCCGGGCTCAAACACATGGACCTGCCCACGATGGCTGACCTGGCGGGCAAAAAACTGGGTCAGATAGCCGATGTGGCCGCCCACCTCAAACACGGTATCGCCACGGCGCGTCATCTGCGCAAGCCGCTGCATGGTCACGGTTTCGCGGTGCCTGCCGTAAAACCAATAGCCCTTGTGCGTATAGCTGAGCAGATGGAAAGGCAGGTCAGAAAACGGATTGGTCATCGTGATGGGCCGGT
>JALQUF010000064.1 GCA_023263855.1 Yoonia sp.
AGGCCGCTTTTGCAACGTCGCCCGCATCATCAGCGTTGGATGTGTGGCAAATGACTCGCCCTAAAATTCCATTCCCAAGCGTCCTCCAGGTCGGCCGCTGCCCTACTGTTTCGCTTTATGTGATGGGTCCGAAACGTGGGTTTCACCCACCCTACCGTGCTTCCAGATAAACCCGCACCGCGTCCTGCACGCGGCGGAACCGGTCACCGCCCAGCTTCACGCCGCCAAACCACCGTGTCACCACGATGATGTGGCCCTCCAGCCCCTCGCGTTCGAGCATCCGCAGGATGACCATGCCTGCGCCGCTTTCGCCGTCGTCATTTTTCAGGGGGCCGTCGGGCAGCAGCACCGCCCATGTGTCATGCGTCGCTTTGGCGAATTTCTTGCGGCGGCACAGCGTTTTGACAAAGGCCCGCTCCTCGTCCGAAGACGACACAGGCCCGCCAGCGACCGCGTATTTTGAGCCGCGGTCGCTTAGTGCATTCTCTATGACCTTCAGGGTCTTGCCCTCAGATCAGGATGTGACCTCGCGCGCGGCGCTATGGCTGCACCCGCTTGGCCCGCCGAACCCTTCGACCGGTGTCACCGATTGGGACTGGGCCGCGCAGGCGCCAGCCCCGGCATCCCATGCTGTCCCTGCCGGGCAGGTCTGGGCTTGCGCGACGGGCGCGACAGGCGCGGGTGTTGTGGTATTTTGTGCCGTGGCCGCCATAGGCAGCATGGCAAGGGCAAGTACTGTGAGACGCATAATGTCCTCCTGCTGTGTACGTGTGACATAATGTTAGCCCATCTTGGCAATTCATCAACAGGCGCTTGGTCGCACCCTTGACCCACATCAAAGCGGTTCGCGCCCTCATTTGCTACACTTCGCCCAAGCAAAGAAGGAAAAGCACATGAAAGATACCGTTCTGGACGACAAGCCAAAACAGACACGCCCCCGCAGAACCGCAGGCCTGCCCAAACTGGCGCGCCGCCCCTATGAGGCCGAAAAGGCCGAGTTGCAGGCCGAGCTTTTGAAAGTCCAGCTTTGGGCGCAGGAAACCGGCCAGCGCTTTGTGCTGTTGTTTGAGGGCCGTGATGCGGCCGGCAAAGGCGGGACGATCAAACGGTTTACCGAACACCTCAACCCCCGCGCGGCCCGCGTCGTGGCGCTGAACAAGCCCACGGATGAAGAGCGCGGCCAGTGGTATTTCCAACGCTACATCGAACATCTGCCAACCTCGGGTGAAATGGTGCTCTATGACCGCAGCTGGTACAACCGCGCCGGTGTGGAACGTGTCATGGGATTCTGTGAGCCCGAAGAATACCTTGAATTCATGCGCCAGACACCCGAGCTGGAACGGATGCTGACCCGCTCGGGCATCCGCCTTTACAAATACTGGTTCTCCGTCACGCAGGCCGAACAGAAACGCCGCTTTGACGCGCGTGAGACCGACCCGCTCAAGCAGTGGAAGCTCTCTCCGATCGACAAGGCCAGCCTTGATAAATGGGAAGACTACACCGAAGCTAAAGAGGCGATGTTCTTCTACACAGACACCGCTGATGCGCCGTGGACGGTGGTGAAATCCAACGACAAGAAACGCGCCCGTCTCAATTGCATGCGGCACTTCCTGTCCACATTGGATTATCCGGGCAAAGACCTGTCCATTGCCCAAGCCCCCCAGCCCGAGATTGTCGGAAGCGCCAAAAAGGTGATCCACCGGGCCGATCATATTCTGGGCACAGCCCTGCATCCCGATACCCGCCGGGTAAAGACATAACCAAAAAGGGCGCTGCAAATTGCAGCGCCCTTTTTCAATAACGATGGTGGAATAAACGCTAGCGCAGCTCTGCGAACGTGTCGCGGTTGACGCAATAGCCGGGTGCCTGCACCAAATGCGCGACATCAGCCAACAGCCGATCACATTTCTCGACTTGCTCACAACCGCGGCAACCCGTGATCATATCGGCGTATTCGGCGATATTGATTTTATCTTCATCCAGTGCCGTCGATAAATCGACCTCGCAGGCTTTGGCCATTTTGATGACCCGCCAAAAATGTTCTCTTGCGTCGCCCAAAGTTTGCATCTCCGATCCTCCGGTTGCTGATATATTAACCCTAGCATTTCCGGCCAAACAGGACTTTGCGCTAGATCAAATGGGCCTTCCGGTCCCAATCGCCACGACCGCACAAGGCGCGCCGGGCCACATCATCGGTTGACGCCACAGCGATTTTCCCCGCAAAAACAACACGTGACAAACGCTGAATAAAGGACCGCCCCATGTCAGACAGCATTGCCCTTTTGGGCGTCAAGGGCGGGCCTGCCATCCGCCCCGGCTCGAACATGCCCACCGCGATGCTGCTGAAACTTGCGGGCAAGACGGTGCTTGTGGATGCGGGGCTCGGTGTCACGCGCGCAATCTGTGATCAGGGTGTCGCGCTGACCGACATAGACCTGATCGTGATCACGCATCTGCATTCCGATCACTACCTCGAACTGGGCCCTTTCTTTCACACCGCATGGACCGCTGGTCTGAACCGCACCATCCCGATCATTGGTCCCAACGGGTTGGATGCCTATTGGGCGGCGTTTCAGGACAGCATGCGCTTTGACATCGACCTGCGAATCCATGACGAAGGGCGCTGCGATTTTGCCAGCCTTGCAGATATTCAGATCATCGACGACACGATGACCTTCGACACCATCACCCTGCGCACCATGCGCAACATCCATCCCCCGATCACCGACACCTTTGCGCTGCGCTTTGAAGCAAAGGGCAAAGCGGTCGTCCTGTCAGGTGACACCGCCTATATGCCCCAAATGGCCGATTTTGCCAAAGACGCCGACGTGCTGGTACACGAGGCCATGCTGCGTGATGGCGTCGAGGCCCTTTGCGCGCGTATGACCAATGGCGATGAGCGGCTGCGCACCCATATTCTGCGCAGCCACACCGACGCCGCAGACGTCGGGCGCATCGCCAAGGATGCCCGCGTCAGGCAGTTGGCCCTGAACCACTTTGTGCCGGACGGCGACCCAGATTTCACTGATCAGCACTGGGAGGCAGAGGTCCGCACGCATTGGGATGGCCCGCTTTTTCTTGGCAAAGACGGTATGAAAATCACACTCTGACCCTCAGCCATTGCCCCTGCCCCGCACCATCGCTATCTAAGGCAAAATCCTTCTTTAGCGGAGCGTCCCTTTATGGCTGCCAATCAATTCGTCTACTTCATGGACGGCGTGTCCAAAACCTATCCCGGCGGGAAAAAGGTTTTTGAAAATATCCGGTTGAACTTCCTGCCCGGCGTCAAGATCGGCGTCGTCGGTGTCAACGGCACCGGTAAATCCACTCTGATGCGGATCATGGCGGGACAAGACAAGGATTTCACAGGCGAGGCATGGGCCGCCGAGGGCGCGCGCGTGGGCTATCTGCCGCAAGAGCCGGAACTGGACCCGAACCTGACGGTGCGTGAAAACGTTATGCTGGGCGTGGCCGACAAAAAAGCGATCCTGGATCGCTATAACGAAGTCGCCATGAACTATTCCGAAGAAACCGCCGACGAGATGGCACAGCTGCAAGACGAGATCGACAGCCAGAACCTCTGGGATCTGGACGCGCAGATCGACATCAGCATGGAGGCGCTACGCTGCCCGCCGGATGATGCCGATGTGACCACCCTTTCAGGTGGTGAAAAACGCCGCGTCGCGCTCTGCCAGCTTTTGCTGGATGCGCCCGACATGCTGCTGCTCGACGAACCAACCAACCACCTTGACGCCGAAACGATCGCCTGGCTGCAACAGCACCTGATCGACTACAAAGGCACCATTCTGATCGTCACCCACGACCGCTATTTCCTTGATGCGATCACCGGCTGGATTCTGGAACTGGACCGTGGCTCTGGCATCCCGCACGAGGGTAACTATTCAAGCTGGCTCGAGGCCAAGGCCAAACGGTTGGAGCGCGAAGCCAAGGACGACAAATCCAAGCAACGCACATTGCAGCGCGAATTGGACTGGATGCGCCAGGGCGCGAAAGCGCGGCAGGCCAAATCCAAGGCACGTATTGCGGCCTACAACGAAATGGCAAATCAATCCGAGCGCGAAAAAATGGGCCGTGCTCAGATCATTATTCCCAACGGGCCACGTTTGGGATCGAAGGTGATCGAGGTCGAAAACCTCAAAAAGCACATGGGCGACAAGCTCTTGATTGAGGACCTGTCATTTGATCTGCCCCCCGGCGGGATCGTTGGCGTGATCGGGCCCAACGGCGCAGGTAAATCCACGCTCTTTTCCATGCTGACTGGGCAGGCGGAGCCCGATGAAGGGTCTGTGACCTACGGCGACACGGTGAAACTGTCCTACGTCGACCAATCCCGCGACGCGCTGAACCCTGACACAACCGTCTGGGAAGAAATCAGCGGTGGTGCCGAAATTATTGAACTGGGCGACGCCTCAATGAACTCCCGCGCCTATTGCTCGGCGTTCAACTTCAAAGGTGGCGATCAGCAAAAGAAAGTCGGTCTGCTGTCAGGTGGTGAACGCAACCGCGTACACATGGCGAAACTGCTGAAATCCGGCGGCAACGTGCTGCTGCTTGACGAACCGACCAACGATTTGGACGTCGAAACGTTGCGCGCCCTCGAAGACGCGCTGGTCGATTTCGCAGGCTGCGCCGTGGTCATCAGCCACGACCGCTTCTTCCTCGACCGGATCTGCACACACATCCTCGCCTTTGAAGGCGACGCGCATGTCGAATGGTTCCAGGGCGCCTTCACGGACTATGAAGACGACAAGAAAGCACGATTGGGTGCCGATGCGTTGGAGCCAAAGCGGATGAAGCATAAGAAGTTTGTGCGGTAGGCCCGCACACGCACGCCCTCGACTTGCAGCAAAGATTGGGCTTGTGTCCGATCTCGCGTATTTTCACGGCATAACGGATGTCTGTCTCTTGAAAGCAGACAAACCGCTATGCGGCGGATGGGTCAGCTATCGGCTGGCTTCTTTGGCCAAATAGCGGGGACAGACGCAACTTGGGGCTGCATTGCCTCAGGGTGCCGGGTTCTGTCTTGCGATTTACCTTGTCTGTCATGCAATTTAGTCCATACTTGACGAATTACCCACAACTGAGTTTTTTCAAGGACGGATCCGTTCATGCCTCAGATTTTCCAGATTGCAGCAATTGCCGTTGCGACCTTTGGCACCGGCGCCGCAACCCTTTCGGTATTGAACGAAGACATCCCCGACCTTGCCATCCCTGAGGGTGATTGGGCAGCGACCGGCGCATTGGATGGGATGACCTTCCGTATCTACGGTGCGGATCAGTCCAGTGGTGCTGTGCTGGAAGATGACATTGTTTTTCGGGATGGCACGTTCCAATCAGTCGATTGCGAAAACTACTGCAACTTCGGCTGGTCTGACTATCAGACCAAGGAAATCGACGGGTTGACCTACTTCACCACTACGGCGATCTGCCCCGATGCGCCGCACACCGTGGTCTGGTACGGCACGATCACAGGTGATGATGTTTCAATCGAAGCTACCTGGACGACACGCCGTTGGTATTGGACCAATCAAATTGCGATTCAGGCTGAAGGCGCGGCGCTCCCACCAGAGGCAGTATCGGGCTGAGCAACGTGCATGACATCTAAGGGGCTAACGGTTCCAGGCCTGATTGTCCGGGTCGCAATCCTTATCGGGTTTATCGTGCTGGCCACCTGGGGTGTCCATATGGTCCGCGATGCGCTGGACCTTCAGATCCGCCCGGACAATGAGCAGCAGGTTCATAAGGCCATTATGATCGGTGCGGTGGCCTATGTCGGGCTTCTCGCAATGCCGTTCGTGCCCGGGGCCGAGATCGGTATTGCCCTTCTTGCAGGTTTCGGCGCCGCGATTGCACCCCTGATTTACGTCTGTACCGTTGCCGCGATGATGCTGGCTTTCACGATCGGACGGTTCCTGCCGATCAGTGTTCTGGAGCGGGTCCTGCATGTTTTGCGGATGCGGCGGGCGGCCGCACTTGTGGCGCGCGCCGCACCGTTGTCGAAGGACGATCGCGTAACAATGCTCCTTGAGGGGCAGTCAAAACGCGTTCTTGGCCTTGCCGTGCGGTATCGCTATGTCGCGATGGCAGTCGCTGTGAATACGCCAGGCAACTCTATTATCGGCGGCGGTGGCGGCATCATGATCATTGCAGGTCTGAGCGGGATATTTACGCCACTTTCGACATTTGTGACGGTCATTCTGGCCGTGTCGCCGGTGCCATTGGCCGTAATTTTTCTAGGCCTTCAGTTCTGATCTGAGACTCCCCGCGCGGTGGGTCACTTACGGCAAGGCGATGCCATCGCGGCACATCGACCGACCCTCAGCGACATGCCGCTGCGCTTTGCAGCAGCAGACAACCAACAATGCCTGCCGTCACTCTACAACGTTCCTACAAAACCATACCCACCAGCACACAAACCCACGCCACCCCCACGGCGATGGCTGTCACGGCCACCGCCGCCGAGCCACAATCCTTGGCCTGTTTGGCTGCATCCCGCTTGGCTGTCCCGATATCGTCCACCACGCGCTCAATCGCTGTATTCATGCATTCAGCCGCCAGCACGAGTACCCCACCCATCAAAAGCAACCCGCGTTCACCCGCAGTCAACGGCAACACAAAGGCCAGCACGGCGAAGACAGCATTGGCCACCAGCCATTGCATCATTGACCCTTCGGTCTTGTAGACATGTGCAAAGCCGTCCCACGACCAGATCGCCCGCTGCCGCACACGCAGTATTTGTTGCCACATATTTGTTAACCTTTCGCGCTCTAAAGTGAGTGTGGGCGATCTGAACTGCCCTGCCAAGGGTTTGCGCTGACCCTACGAAACATTTGACGGACCCTGTGATCCCGCTAACCTTGACCTATCTGTAAAAGGTGACTGCCATGTATCCGACCTACGCCCGCTCTGAACGCATTGCCGATGGCACCATGCATGCGGTCGGTGTGCTGGGGGCTGTGACAGGCGCCGTGGTCTTGATCATCTGGTCTTCGGGGCAAGCGACAGCTGCGCAAATCACGGCGATTTCGGTCTATGGGGCGACGTTGATTGCAACCTTTGTGGCCTCGGCTTTCTATCACATGACCCCATGGGAAGGCATACGCCCACTGCTCCGCCGCTTTGATCATGCCGCGATTTACCTGAAAATTGCAGGCACCTACACGCCATTGGTGGTGATGATCGGCAGTGGCTTCGCCTATGCCGTCTTGGCGGTCGTCTGGGGGTTGGCGGTGATCGGCATGGTGCTGAAACTGTTTTTCTGGCGCACACCGGGGCGGTTCGGCCCTGCGCTCTATCTGGTTATGGGCTGGCTCAGCCTTGCGCTGATCTGGTCGCTTTGGCCGATTGTGCCGGTTTCTGCGATGGTCCTGATTGCCGTTGGCGGTCTGCTCTACACCGCAGGCGTGCCGTTTTACGCCAGTGAAACGATGAAATTCTCGATCGCCATCTGGCATGGGTTTGTCGTGGCGGCATCGGGGTGTTTCTTTGCGGCCATCGCCATTGCGACCGCCGCGATGGTCTAGGCTGCCGGCGGATGATTTTCATCAACCACCTGCTGCGTTGATTGCACCCTTGGCTGGACGCAGCTAGGGTTCCGTCATGTTTACAATCGAACACGACTATGATGCCACCGTCGTGACTTTGGTCGACGAAGGCAAAGCCCCGCTCAAGGAAGATGTGATCATCAATGCCTTTGATGACTGCGTCACAATCACCCAATTTGACCCCCGCACCGATGAAGTCGTGCGGATCACGCTGTCTCTGACGCAGCTGCGCGATCTTGAGGCCGCGTTGGATTTGCCCGAAGGTATCTATCAATTGCGCAAGACCTGACAGGCCCGCCCCCAAGGCACCTGCGGTAGAGACACACCAGAAATGAAAAGACGGGGCATTGCATGACCACAGGTTTCTACTGGGATGAGAAGTGCTTCTGGCACGGTGGCGGAAACTACGCCGGAATGTTGCCTGTGGGCGGTCTGGTACAGCCGCTTGATGGCGGTTTGCCCGAAAGCCCCGAAACCAAACGCCGGTTGAAAAACCTGATCGAGGTCACAGGACTGGCCGCCGAACTATCCATGCAAGGGGCCGATCCGGCCACACGCGCAGACCTGCTGCGCGTTCATCCCGCCCATTACCTTGATACGTTCAAATCCCTGTCCGATGCAGGTGGCGGAGAACTGGGCCGCCGCACCCCCTTTGGCCCCGGCGGGTATGAGCTTGCCGCGCAATCGGCCGGGCTGGCCAAGGCCGCCTTGGCTGCCGTGCTCCGGGGCGATGTGGACAACGCCTATGCCCTGTCCCGCCCGCCGGGCCACCATTGCCTGCCGGACTTTCCGAACGGGTTTTGCCTGCTCAACAATATTGGCATCGCGATTGAGGCCGCCAAAGCCGCAGGACTGGCCCAGCGCTTTGCCGTGCTGGATTGGGATGTCCACCACGGCAACGGTACCGAAGCTGTCTTTTATGACCGTGCCGATGTGCTGACCGTGTCATTGCACCAAGAACGCAACTATCCCATGGATACCGGCGCATTTGCCGATCGCGGTACAGGTGCAGGCACAGGCTGCAATCTCAATATCCCGCTGCCACCCGGGACCGGACACACAGGCTATCTGGACGCAATGGCGCGGCTGGCACTGCCCGCGATCCGCGATTTCGCCCCCGACGTGCTGATCATCGCCTGCGGTTTCGACGCCGCTGCAAACGACCCGCTGGGGCGGATGCTGGCCACCGCTGAAACCTTTCAGGCGATGACACGGCAGGTGATGGCATTGGCCGACGACATCTGCGCGGGCAAGCTGGTGATGGTCCATGAAGGCGGCTACTCAGAAACCTACGTCCCCTTCTGCGGCCACAACGTACTGCAAGAGATGTCCGGCAGCGCCATCTCGGCGCCCGACCCCTTTGGCGACGTGTTCCCCCTCCGCCAACCGGACAAACGGTTTGATGCATTTCTGGATTCGTGGCTGTGCGAGATGGAAGCGGCCCTTTAGCCCGGTTGCCTTCGGCTCTGCCCGCACATATCTGCCAAGAAACGACGTTAGGATCAGATATGCCCACACCCAACCCTGCGGCCCTCGACTTTCTGCTGACACGCCGGTCGCGGCCCGCCAAGACACTGACCACACCTGTACCGGACCGCGCCACGCTGGAAACGCTGCTGACCGCCGCCGCCCGCACGCCCGATCATGGCAAGCTCGAGCCTTGGCGCTTTATCGTCCTGACAAAGCCAGCAATGACGCGTCTGGCGGGCCTGATCCCCGCGCGCGGCGCAGCACTTGGCATTGAGGCCGACAAGATCACAAAGGCCGAACACCAGTTCGCCAGCGCCGATCTGGCGGTTGCGGTTATCGCCAGCCCGAAACCCTCTGACAAGATCCCGCAGATCGAGCAGGTCTATTCTGCCGGGGCGGTGTGTCTTGCCTTGGTGAATGCAGGGCTTGCTGCTGGTTGGGGGGCCAATTGGCTGTCAGGCTGGGCCAGCCACGACCGCGATTTCGTGACCGCGGGCCTTGGGCTGGCACCCCATGAAAGCGTGGCCGGCTTCATCCATTTGGGCACTGAAACAACAGCGCCACCAGAACGCCCGCGCCCTGATCTGGACACCATCGCGACATGGGTCGAGACATGATTTTCTCTGCGTTTCTCAAGGCAATCGCGCAACTGCCGGACCCACGCTTTCGCAGCGTCTTGTGGCGCGGCATCGGTCTGACCATTGCCTTGCTTGTGGGGCTTTATGCCATTCTGCTGTGGCTGATCGAATGGCTGACATCCGAACCCATCACCCTGCCGGGCGTCGGCGAGGTCACATGGCTGGGCGATCTCTTAAGTTGGGGGTCACTGGGGCTGATCATCGTGATGTCGATCTTCCTGATGGTACCCGTCGCATCGGCGATCACATCACTGTTCTTGGATGAAGTGGCTCAGGCCGTCGAAGACAAACATTTTCCCAGCCTGCCCGACGTGCCGCATGTCAGCTTTTGGGACGGTTTACGCGACACCGTGAACTTTCTGGGTGTGCTGATCGGCGCGAATATCTTTGCCTTCATCCTCTATGCAATCTTCCCGTTTGCCGCGCTCTTTATCTTCTATGCGCTCAACGGGTTCTTGCTGGGGCGCGAATACTTTCAGCTTGCAGCCATGCGCCGGATCGGGCGGGCGCGTGCCAAGGAATTGCGCAAAGAAAATCAGGGGAAAATCTGGGTCGCAGGCTGCCTGATGGCCGTCCCGCTTTCAATCCCCTTCGTCAATCTGGTGATCCCGATCCTCGGCGCCGCCACTTTTACGCACCTTTACCACGCGGTCAGTCGCGGCTGACCTCGGGCGTTGACATTCGCTCAAACCAGTCGATGTCGCGCACAGTAATGGCACCCGACAGGATCGTGCCTGCGATGACCACCCAAATTGGCACCGCCCAGAACGTGGTCACTTTCGCCTTGCGCTTGATATCGAAATTCGCCGGCGAAGAAGCATGGGTCCCGGGTACAATTTCACCCGCCTCGCCTTGGGTTTCCAAACGCAAGGGCAGCACGATGAAGAAGACGACTGTCCAGATGACAGCCAGCAGGACAAGACCAGAGACAGGACCCAAAGCAAAATTCCTTATATAGCGCGGTTACGTGTCAGATACGCCGATTGCGCGTCCAAACAAGGGGCTAGACCTGCTCTAATTCAACCAGACAGCCGTTAAAGTCCTTGGGGTGCAGGAAAAGAACCGGCTTGCCATGCGCCCCGATCTTGGGCTCCCCGCTGCCCAACACACGCGCACCTTCGGTCAGCAAATGATCGCGGGCAGCCAGAATATCGTCCACCTCATAGCAGATATGGTGAATGCCGCCGGATGGGTTTTTATCAAGGAAGCCCTGAATGGGGGACGCCTCGCCCAACGGATACAGCAATTCGATCTTGGTGTTGGGCAGGGTGATAAACACCACCGTCACACCGTGATCCGGTTCATCCTGCGGTGCGCCCACATCAGCACCCAGCATCGTGCGGTATTGCGCGCTTGCTGCTTCCAGATCAGGAACAGCAATAGCAACGTGGTTGAGGCGACCAATCATGAACATTTCTCCTGTTTTGCACTTTATGGCGTTTGCAACAGGCCGGTGCAACGGACGAAACGGTTAATCTTCTCTTCACCTTGAGGTGCTCTGATTAAGGGCACTGCCACAAAAGGGAAGAATCACGATGGAAACGCGCGACGATCTGTTCTTAACCCGTGCACCGACCGCACGCCGCCCGCTGCTGGGCCTGACCGTATTGGTGGTCGAAGACAGCCGCTTTGCAAGCGAAGCAATCAGGCTGATGTGCCTGCGATCAGGCGCAAGGCTCAGACGGGCCGATAGTCTGGAAACGGCGCGCCGGCATCTGGCGATTTACCGCCCCACTGTTTTGTTGGTGGATGTGGGGTTGCCTGATGGCTCGGGCCTGTCGTTGATCCGCAGCGCGACGGAAACAGCCCCCCGCATCGACGTTGTTTTGGGGATGAGCGGGGAAGACTTCAGCGGGGATGTTCTGGCAGCAGGGGCAAACGGTTTCATCGCCAAACCCGTGCACAGTCTCTCGGCCTTTCAGGCCGCCATTTTGCAGCACCTGCCGGTCAACCGGCAACCACCGTCCCCGCGCAGTGTCACTGATGAAACGATACAGCCCGACCTGATCGCCTATCGCGACGATCTGAACCATATTGCGCGCGTCCTTGATGACACCAACGCCGACAGCACGCTCGACTATGTGACACAATTTCTGGGCGGGGTCGCCAAAAGCGCGCAAGATCACGATCTTGATGCCGCTGTTGCACATCTGCGCAAATTGCGGCGCGCAGGCGACAACCCCGACGCAGGCGTCGTCGCCTTATCGCAACTGGTGCAAACCCGCATTGCCGCAGGTGGGCCGCTTTAGCTTTCCGGTGGCAACACGCGCAGGCGCAATTCGCGCAACTGCTCGTTTTGCGGCTCGCTCGGGGCGCTCATCATCAGGTCCTCGGCGCGCTGGTTCATCGGGAACATGATGACCTCGCGGATGTTTGCCTCATCCGCCAGCAACATGACGATCCGGTCAATCCCAGCGGCACACCCACCGTGGGGTGGTGCGCCGTATTGGAACGCATTGACCATGCCACCAAACCGCTTTTCGACCTCATCCTTGCCGTATCCGGCCAATTCAAAAGCTTTATACATGATCTCGGGGCGGTGGTTCCGGATCGCACCCGACACCAGCTCATAACCGTTGCAAGACAGATCATATTGATAACCCAGCACCTTCAGCGGATCGCCTTCCAGCGCCTCCATCCCACCTTGCGGCATCGAGAACGGGTTATGCTCAAAGTCGATCTTGCCGGTTTCTTCGTCCTGCTCGTAAATCGGGAAATCCACGATCCAGGCAAAGGCAAAGCGGGTCTGGTCAGTCAGCCCCAGTTCTTCGCCAATCACATTCCGCGCCCTGCCCGCGACACCTTCAAACGCCTTGGGCTTGCCCCCAAGGAAGAAGGCCGCATCACCCAGCCCCAGACCAAGTTGCTGGCGGATCGCCTCAGTCCGCTCGGGCCCGATGTTCTTGGCCAAGGGGCCAGCGGCTTCCATGCCGCCCTCCACTTCACCGGATTTCAGTTTGGCCTGTGCCTCTTTGACCGAAATACCCAGCTCTTGCGCGACAGCGTCGGCTGTCTTTTCGCGCCAGAAGATATAGCCCATGCCGGGCAATCCTTCTTTCTGGGCAAAGGCATTCATGCGGTCGCAGAACTTGCGCGACCCGCCAGTGGGCGCAGGAATAGCGCGCACTTCTGTGCCTTCCTGTTCTAGCAGCTTGGCAAAAATCGCAAAACCGGACCCTGCAAAATGCTCGGACACAACTTGCATCTTGATCGGGTTGCGCAGGTCCGGCTTGTCGCTGCCATACCACAGCGCGGCATCGCGATATGAAATCTGCGGCCAGACCTGATCGACGCTACGGCCTTTGCCGAACTCTTCGAAAATGCCGGTGATCACAGGCTGAATCGTGTCAAACACGTCCTGCTGCTCAACGAACGACATCTCCAAATCCAATTGATAGAAATCCGTCGGCGACCGGTCTGCGCGGGGGTCTTCATCGCGGAAACAGGGGGCAATCTGGAAATACTTGTCGTAGCCCGACACCATAATCAACTGCTTGAACTGCTGCGGCGCCTGCGGCAGCGCGTAGAACTTGCCAGGATGCAAACGCGACGGCACCAGAAAATCGCGCGCGCCTTCCGGGCTTGAGGCCGTGATGATCGGCGTCTGATATTCGCGGAAACCGCCGTCCCACATCCGGCGGCGCATCGAGGCCACAACATCGGAACGCAGTTTCATGTTCTCTTGCATCGCCTCGCGGCGCAGGTCCAGATAGCGGTACTTCAGGCGGGTCTCTTCTGGGTATTCCTGGTCCCCAAACACCATCAACGGCAACTCTTTCGACGCGCCAAGCACTTCGATTTCGCGGACAAACACCTCAACCTCACCGGTTGGCAACTTTGCGTTCACCAGCTCCGGGTCACGCGCCTTCACCTCACCATCAATGCGGATACACCATTCCGAGCGTACCTTTTCCACATCGGCAAACGCAGCCGAATCCGGATCGCACAGCACCTGCGTGATGCCGTAGTGATCGCGCAGGTCGATAAAGAGAATGCCACCGTGGTCACGCACCCGGTTCACCCACCCCGAAAGACGAACGGTTTCACCGACGTTGGCGGCGGTCAGATCGGCACAGGTATGGCTGCGGTAGGCGTGCATGGGTCAATTCCTCAAGGCGATTGGTCGGCCCGATACACATCTTTGCCAGTGTGAAGTCAACCGCGTTTCAGCACAAACCGGCAGGCCGGTGCGCCCATCGCACAACAGCTCTGCTCTTCGCAACGCAAACGCGGGTCAACCAGCGTGCGGAAAAGTGTCTCAAACACAGCCCTATGCCAGTGGCAAAGCGGCTCCTCGCTGACCTCACCACGCACAATTGGATTGTCTGCAATTTCAAACGTCAAAGGCCCCGCCAGACGAAACGTGCCGGACCCCGCAAAGGTCCAGGCATGCTGGGCAATCGCTTTTGACAAGATCGGGCCCGCCAAGGCAGCAGGCAACAGCTTCAAGACGACCTGTGCGGCCTTCGGAATCCGGTGGGCCATAATATACTGTGCGGTGCGCTCTCCCGCAGCCCAGGCCAGTGACGGTGCCATATCAGGCTCGATCGCCCGCAAAGCCTGGTGCATCCGGGCAGCCGGCGCCTCTGGCATCATGGCATCATCACCGGGCGCTTCAAAAACGCCCGCCGCCGCCATCACTTGATCACGAAAATCAATGCCCCCGGCCCGCTCTAGCACGGGCAGCAGTTGCAAAATGGCATTCGGCCCGATCAGACCGCGCTGCCGTTGCGCATCCCTAGGCATCCTCCATTTGCTCAGAGCCCCCACCACAGGCCTTTATCTCGGCCCCGTTCGGCATTTTGAAATTTGCTGTCCGCTCGGCCGCGCGCTCTTTGCCTTGCGCGCGCACCGCCGCACGCCGTTCTGCCGCTTTGGCGGCCTTATCGGCGCTGGCTTCCCAATCATCCATCTGGGCTTCGGCAATGGTGCGGGTCTCATCAAATTGGAAATCAAGGTTGTTTTTCGATTGCGGCCCCGTATACCCGACTTTGCCCAGATCATAGAAGGTCCGTGCAAAACCTGCTTTCATAAACGCCTTGAGGCAGCCCAAAAGATACCGCCGGCGGAACCCGGTGCCGCGCCAAGGATAATGGAATAGCGCCTTCTTCATATAAAACCGGCGATAGTTGTTCATCACCCCGTCCAGCAATTCCCCGCGTTCCATCGCGGCAGGTTTCATGATCGGGGTCACGAAATTGTAGCGGCTAAAGTCGAACACCTCGACCTTATCCTTCAACTCTTGGAACAACGGGGTGAATGGCCAAGGCGTATACATCGCCCAGTTCGCCAGATCAGGCTGCCAGTCCCATGCCATCTTATAGGTCTCGTTCAGGGTCTCGGGTGTTTCGTTATCCAGCCCGACGATGAACTGCGCCTCCACCAGAATATCGGCCTCACGCAGCAGGCGAATAGCCTCTTTATTTTCTTCAACTTTGGTTTCTTTGTTGAACTGGTCCAGCTTCATCTGTGCCGCAGCCTCGGTCCCAAGGCTCACATGCACCAACCCGGCTTCACGATAGAATTTCAGTAATTCGCGGTCGCGGTAAATATCCGTCACACGCGTGTTGATGCCCCATTTCACCTTATCCGGCAGGCCCCGCGCAATCAGCTCTTCGCAGAACTGGATGAATTTCTTGCGGTTAATTGTGGGTTCCTCGTCAGCAAGGATAAAGAAGCCGACCTGCTGTTCGTTCACCAGACGCTCAAT
Organism: Yoonia sp.; assembly: GCA_023263855.1. Lineage (GTDB taxonomy): Bacteria > Pseudomonadota > Alphaproteobacteria > Rhodobacterales > Rhodobacteraceae > Yoonia. Next base: position 15,384 of record JALQUF010000064.1, read on the forward strand.
CTCGTCGACCACCTTTTTGGGGTCGCGCACGCGGTAATCACGCCAGAATTTCCATTGGCTACAGAACGAACAGGTAAAGGGGCAACCCCGCGCCATGTTGGGGATCGCCACGCGCGTATTCAGCGGAATGTAGATATACTTTTCCCATTCCAGAATGGTCCAATCCGGGTCAATCCCGTCCAAGTCTTTCACGGTACTTGCAGCAGGTGTCGCGACAATTTCGCCTTCATCAATAAAGGCCAGCCCCTTAATCTGCCGTTTCTGCGCAGGCCAGCGGCCATCACGCACCGCCGACATCAGCTCGGTCACAATCTCTTCGCCTTCACCGCGCACGATAACATCGACCCAAGGGGCCTCGGACAATACCTGTTTGTACATAAAAGTCGCATGCACACCGCCCATCACGCGCAAAGCGGTCGGCACACGGTCTTGCGCAATCCGCAGCACCTCTTCGGCTTTGTAGATCGACGGGGTAATCGCCGTCACACCCACCACATCAGGCTTGATCGCGCTGATCTTTTCGGCCAGATCCTCATCCGACAGGTCATTGGTCATTGCATCGATAAAGTGGATGTCGTCAAACCCCACACGCCGCAATGATCCGGTCAGATAGGCAACCCATGCAGGGGGCCAGTTGCCTGCGATCTCGGCTCCGCCCGAGCGATAATTTGGATGGACAAACAGAATGCGCATGCGGGACTCCCTTATGTGTCTATTTTATGTTACACTTCTATTTGTCAGTATTTATTGACACAGATCAAATAGGCTTTCTGCCCCGTCAAAGGCATCATTTCCCGGACAAAGACGAACTCCCTCTTGCGCCTGCCTGCACCATGCCTATAACCCACGAAAATTTGCACATTCCGGGGGCCAGCCATGCCAAAACGTACCGACATCCAGTCGATCATGATCATCGGCGCGGGTCCCATTATTATTGGCCAGGCCTGCGAGTTCGACTACTCCGGCGCCCAGGCCTGCAAGGCCCTGCGCGAAGAGGGCTACCGCGTCATCCTCGTCAACTCGAACCCGGCCACAATCATGACCGATCCGGGGCTGGCAGACGCCACCTATATCGAACCCATCACCCCCGAAGTTGTCGCCAAAATCATCGAAAAAGAACGCCCCGACGCGCTGCTGCCCACCATGGGTGGTCAGACCGGCCTGAACACATCGCTGGCACTGGCTGACATGGGCGTGCTGGAGAAATACAACGTCGAAATGATCGGCGCCAAGCGCGAAGCCATTGAAATGGCAGAAGATCGCAAGCTCTTCCGCGAAGCAATGGATCGCTTGGGCATCGAAAACCCCAAGGCAACGATCATCACTGCCCCCGAAGTTGACGGCAAGCGCGACATCAAAGCCGGCCTGCAACTCGCTATTGAAGCCATCGAATACGTGGGCCTGCCCGCGATCATCCGCCCCGCCTTTACCTTGGGCGGCACCGGCGGTGGCGTGGCATACAACCGCGAAGAATATGAATACTATTGCCGCACCGGGATGGAGGCCTCTCCCGTTGGTCAAATCCTTGTCGACGAATCCCTGCTGGGCTGGAAAGAGTTCGAGATGGAGGTCGTGCGCGACAAGGCGGACAATGCCATCATCGTCTGTTCGATCGAGAACGTCGACCCGATGGGCGTGCACACCGGCGATTCGATCACCGTGGCCCCCGCGCTGACGCTGACGGATAAAGAATATCAGATCATGCGCACGCACAGCATTAACGTGCTGCGCGAAATCGGTGTCGAAACCGGCGGGTCCAACGTGCAATGGGCCGTGAACCCGAATGACGGGCGCATGGTCGTCATC
>JALQUF010000065.1 GCA_023263855.1 Yoonia sp.
GCAATGCCGAAAGAAAACAGCTGGGCAAGCGTGCCAAAGGCGGTGGTGCCTTCATAGAATGCGTCAACGGCGGCCTGCGTGGGCAGGAAGGCCGTCAGGATGACCGGAGAGATGGCAAAGACAAGCGCGAAGCTCACGATCATCACCAGCACGCGCCACGGGTCACGCGCCGCGAAGGCGGGTGCTATAAAGCTGTGATGGGCGGCATAAGGATAGCGCATTGCGCGAGCCTATCGCAGAATGCGCCCGCCGCAACGACTGTTTGGAGGGCTTGCGCAGGGCTTGCCCACTATTTAGACCGTTTCCGAAGAGTTCCCGAGGAGAATGAAATGCCCAAAGATCAGGTCGACAAATCAAACCTTCCCAGCCGCCATGTGACCGAAGGGCCATCGCGCGCGCCACACCGGTCCTATTTCTATGCCATGGGGCTGGACGAAGAGGCCATCAAGCAGCCTTGGGTTGGCGTTGCGACCTGCTGGAACGAAGCGGCACCATGTAACATCTCGCTGAACCGTCAGGCGCAGGCTGTCAAACTGGGCGTGAAACATGCCAACGGCACACCACGCGAATTCACCACGATCACCGTCACCGACGGCATCGCGATGGGCCATGAAGGGATGCGTTCTTCTTTGGCGTCACGCGAGGCGATTGCCGACACCGTTGAGCTGACAATGCGCGGCCACTGCTATGACGCGATTGTTGGTCTGGCCGGTTGTGACAAATCCTTGCCGGGCATGATGATGGCGATGGTGCGCTTGAACACGCCGTCTGTCTTTATTTACGGTGGCTCGATCCTGCCGGGCCGTTTGGACGGCAAGGATGTGACTGTTCAAGACGTCTTCGAGGCTGTTGGCAAACACCAAGCCGGCAATATGTCGGATGCGGAACTTGAAGTGCTTGAACGTGTGGCATGTCCATCTGCAGGTGCATGTGGTGGCCAGTTTACCGCCAACACCATGGCCTGTGTGTCCGAGGCGATTGGCCTTGCGCTGATGAATTCTTCCGGTGCACCGGCACCATACGAATCCCGCGATCAATATGGCGTAGCGTCTGGTGAAGCGGTCATGAACCTGATCGCCAAGAATATCCGCGCGCGTGACATTGTGACCCGCAAGTCGCTGGAAAACGCAGCCCGCGTCGTGGCGTGTACTGGCGGCTCGACCAACGCCGGCCTGCACCTGCCGGCCATTGCGCATGAAGCCGGCATTGATTTCGATCTGATGGATGTCTGCGACATCTTCCGCGACACGCCCTATTTCGTCGATCTCAAGCCCGGGGGCCAGTATGTCGCCAAAGACCTGTACGAGGCAGGCGGTGTCCCCGTTGTACTGAAAGAACTGCGCAAGGCCGGTTTGATCCATGAAGACTGCATGACAGCCACAGGCCGTACCATGGGCGAAGAGCTCGACATGATCCGTGGTGAAGCAGACAACAAAGTGATCTATTCGGTTGAAAACCCGCTGACCAAAACCGGCGGCGTTGTGGGCCTGAAAGGCAACCTTGCCCCCGAAGGTGCGATTGTGAAAGTCGCAGGCATGAACACACAAGAACAGTCCTTCACCGGACCGGCACGTGTGTTTGAAAGCGAAGAAGATGCTTTTGAAGCCGTAAAAGCGCGGCAGTACGAAGAAGGTGAAGTCATCGTGATCCGCAACGAAGGCCCCGCAGGCGGCCCCGGTATGCGTGAAATGTTGGCAACCACCGCCGCGCTGTCCGGTCAGGGCATGGGCAAGAAGGTTGCACTGATCACGGATGGCCGTTTCTCGGGCGCGACACGTGGTTTCTGCGTGGGTCACGTCGGACCAGAGGCGGCCCATGGCGGCCCGATTGCCCTGCTGGAAAATGGCGATGTGATCACCATCAACGCGATCACGGGTGAGTTGAAGGTCGATCTAACCGACGAAGAGCTTGAGACGCGCAAAGCCAATTGGAAAGGCCCCAAAGAGACGATCTATGCGTCGGGTGCCTTGTGGAAATACGCGCAGCTCGTCGGTGGTGCCCGCCTTGGTGCTGTCACGCATCCGGGTGCGAAGGCTGAAAAGCACGTTTACATGGACCTGTAAGACGATGCTCCGCGTCATTGGCGCGCTTTTCGGGGTGCTGGCAATCACAGCCTGCACCCCGTTGGGCACACCGACCCGATCTGTCTCTCTGGGTCAGGGTGACGTCGTTGCGGCGACACCAACAGGGTACTGCATTGATGGTGCGTCCAGCCAAACTTCCCGCGATTTTGCGATTGTCGCGCCTTGCGCGACGCTGGACGTCAGTTTGCCTGGGCCTGATCTGGTTGGTTTTGCTACGATCCAGGTTGGTCCTGCCGGGAGCGGTAGTATTGTGGCCGACGAGGTGGCGCTACGGGACTATCTGATCACAAAAGATGGTGCCCGCTTGCTAAGCCAAACAGGAAATGCGGGCGATATCGACATCCTGTCCACACAGGCTTTCAACAGTCAGGTCATGATCCACTTTACCGATGCAGGCCAGCCCCCCTTGCCGGGATTGCAGCGCGAAGAATGGCGGGCGTTCAAGGATGTGAACGGGCGACTGGTTACGATTGGTGTGCGTGGTCTTGCCGCAGCCCCGCTGCAGGAAGGCCCCGGAGCCACTTTGCTCAAGCTAATGGTCGCAGGCGTGCAGCCGGCAAATACGGTCAGTGAAGATCCGCCTGCCGACATCTGAGCGGTTTTCAAAGCTGCCCTTGTTTGCCACAGTCATGTTCGCGCAAAGGAAGATACCCCAGATGCCCGTGCCCCTGCCCGGCCCTCTCAACCGGTTTTTGCAACGCCGCGCCATTGCGCGTTGGCGCAAGGCCGTCCGCAAGGTGCCAGATATGGATCTGATCACGCTTGAGCGCACGAACGACGCCGCGCGAAAGCTGCACCGCCAGATCGGCAATTTTCGGCATGAGGCAGACAGCAGGCTTACCCTGCCGCGCATCGGGTCAACGACATTTCCACAACCACCCGGAACAGATTGGGCATGGCGCCCCAAACCGTGGCGCGCTTCTGTCACACCGGCTGGTCTTGCGCCCGTACTGTCGAAAATGGAACTGACCAATGAGTTGGTTGTGTTTCATGACTGCAAACGCGCCGAGATTAGCCTTCGCCAGACCCGCAACGCACGCGAAACCGATTTGGCCCCCTTCGGGATCGACCTGCAGGCGTTCCATTTTGAGGGTAGCTACCTGTCATTGGTGGTCGAAATCCCCAAGGCGTCTTGCGAAGGTCTGCGAAAGCGCCACATCATGCGCCTTGCAGCCGTGATTGAGCGAGAGCGGCCAACAGCCGTATATGCCCGCCTGAACGTCAAGAATGGTCCCAACACAGAACAGATTTTGCTGACACTGCCGGATGACAAAGCCGAAACGGTGGTTGAATTCGATTTGGCCTATAGCGGCCTCAACGAAAAACGCGCCGAGCGGATGTGGATCGATCTGCTGATCGAAAGCCCGGCCATGAACAAGATCCGTTTCCGCGACCTGACCCTCTGCCGCTATCCGCGGGCCGATATCTAAGGAGCTGCCACATGCAATTCATCAACACACAGATCAAGGCAGGCATTTGGCGGGGTGATCTTGTAGACGCAGGTGACGCGGCACCCGATCTGCGCATCACACACTTGGGTCAGCCGCTGGATGTGACATGCGAAAAAAATCCTGCCCACGATATCTGGCGGGTTTCTGTGTCAATTCCGCCTGCACTAATCAGTGACGGGTTACAGACTTTTGTGGTCAGCGATAGCAGCGGACGCACGCTGAGCACCTTCGCGATCATCGCAGGAGAGCCGCTGGCCGATGACCTGCGGGCTGAAATATCTTTGCTGCGCAGCGAGTTAGATCTGTTGCAGGCGGCCTTTCGGCGGCATTGCTCGGAAAATTAGCAGAACTTACGTTTTTTGCGCACAATTGGATGAGTTTAATACAGCTCATAAACACATTGTCAGAACGACAACCAATCAGCCCCACCCCCCGTAACAACATTGTTAACAGGGACTGAAAGGAACACCCAATGAATCGTCGCTTTGCTATTAAATCCACGATCCTCGCCGCTGGCGTAGCTGTTGCCGCCGCTTGTGCACCAATGATGGATAAAGAGCCCGATATCGTCGATATCGCTGCGTCCAACGGCAACTTCAACACACTGGTTGCTGCTGTAACCGCTGCTGGTCTTGTGGACACACTGAAGGGCGAAGGGCCGTTCACTGTTTTCGCACCAACTGACGCTGCTTTTGCTGCATTGCCAGAGGGCACAGTTGAGACACTGCTGATGCCAGAGAACATCGACACACTGACCGCGATCCTGACATACCACGTTGTCCCGGGTGCGGTGACATCTGACCAACTGGCAGGTCAGCGCCTGAGCGTCGCCACTGTCAACGGCGAAGAGGTACACATCGACGGTCGCAACGGTGTGACCGTTGAGAACGCGACAGTGACAACCGCAGACATCATCGCTTCAAACGGCGTGATCCATGTGATCGACAGCGTTCTGCTGCCATAGGCCAAAACCCCGCCGCTTTCTCTCCCCGGATGAGCGGCGGGACACCCACTCACGGCACCACTCACCCTGCCCTGTCGCTGCAAAGCGGTGGGGTTTTGTGTAACAAACGCCGCGATCAACCATCCCCGCCCAGATCATCCCAGATCTGGCGCACCCAGCTTTTGATCACCTGTGCTTCTTCCCAGCGGTTTGACATCTCGCGCCCGTCGGGTCCGGTCATCGCATATTCGGGTGGGCCCAACTCGCACACAAAGATGCAGTCGCCCGTCGCATTGCGCGCCCGCCAACCGGCCAATCCTTCACGCCACCAATCTTTGAACAGCGCGACCCACTTTTGGTGTTGCGGGAAATCCAGTTGCAATTGGATTTGCTGGCGTGAGGCCACGCGGCCCTGAAAGCTGTCCGACCGTTGCAGGATCCGGCTCATCAGCCCCAGATCCTGGTCAGACAACGGAAACCAGAATTCGCGGTCCACAACGTAGTGTGACAGGTCTGCGCAAATCCGCATGTCGGGAATACGGTCAAGCAGTTGCAGCGTGGTATAGAGATCGTTGGTGATACAGTTGCGATGCGTTTCGAACTGTACGGGCACCCCGATCCGGTCGGCCATGCCCATCCAGCTCTCGATCACCGGCACCATATCGTCAAGCGCCACAGGCATGACTTGCCCGATCACATCGACAAAGGGCGCGCCAAAGTCAGCCGCCATGTGCAGTGTGTCTTCAAGGCTTTCAATTGTTTTGGGGAAAGCGACGATCAGCGGGGTCAGACCGTTAGCTTGCATATGCGGCCTGACCGCATGGGCCACAGCCACATCAGACGCGCCAAGATCAATCGCCATACCGTCGAACCCGGCACCCGCCACCATTTCGCAGACCTGATCATAAGGCAGTTTTATGCCGCTCTGGTCATGCGGCTGCATCGCCCAAAGCGACGTGTAGACCTTGAGCTGCCTCACTCTGCCGGCATCCGGGTCACGCGCCCGCCGCTGCGGGGGATAATCCAGACCTCATCCATAGGGTACTGGCTTTCGTCCTTGGCCATCAGTTTGCTGATCACTTCGCGCTGAAATTCAAGCCAACCCATACGGTGCACCTCGCCCGCCTTTTCTTCGATCCGGTCATTAAGTTCACGTAGTTTCCAGAATGGCACGGCGGGGAACGTATGGTGTGCCGTGTGATAGGGCATCTGCCAGCACAGCCAGTTTTGCAGCGCGTTTGCACGGGTCGAGCGGGTGTTTTCCATGATGTCGTTTTCATGGCTCAGACCCAGATGTTCGATCGTATTCTGCAACTGGTGGATCGGTTTGGTCAGCACCATCGGAATGATCCAGAACGTCAGTGCTGCCCATGATCCGGTGATCACCGACACCAATGCGATCAGCCCGTAACCTGCCAGATGCAGGCGGCTTTCACGGATCACGCGCGCCTCTTCTTCGGGGCGGATGAAGGGCTCGATGATCGTACCCGATGCCCGCCGGATGACACCAAAGACACGGTTGCGCCAATAAGTGATCCCACTCAGCCAAAGCAGGTATGTCGTCAGCGTATAGGGTTCGCGCACCAGTTCGCCATCCCGTTCCCAGTCTTGGGTGTATTGGTGATGGGCAAAATGCATGATCTGGTCAAAATCACGGGGAAAAATCTGGATGAAGCCAATGATCCGGCCAAAGACCTCATTCAGTTTGCGGGTCTTAAAGACGGTGGCATGGGACAGTTCGTGTTGCGCGGCATAGAGAAAGTTCAGCAGCACACCAAGGGCAAGCCCTGTGACCCAGACCCAGCCGGTGCCCATGGCATAGCTGTGCAGAATACCAACCATGATGATTGCGCCCATATGGCTTGCCATCTGTAGCCCGCCTTGCAGGTCCGACCGTTCTGAAAGCGCCCGCAATTCTGTTGGCGTCAGCAGCTTGCGCCGAGAAAAGCTTGCTTCCATTTTTTCGCCCCTTCATTAGCCCCCGACAGCCTAGCGCAGCCTGCCGTTTTCGCAAATTCTTTCAGGCAGGCCAGATCGCCGCAGATATTACGCCACGTTGAGGGTGACGCCTGCATCAGCTTTCGCCATGATTGCCCAAAGCGGAGGCACTTTCATGACCCAATACCCCCATCTTCTATCCCCCCTCGATCTGGGCTTCACGACGCTCAAGAACCGCGTGCTCATGGGCTCGATGCACACAGGGCTGGAGGAAACAAAGGATTGGAACCGCGTGGCCGAATTTTATGCCGAGCGCGCGCGCGGTGATGTCGCCTTGATGGTGACAGGTGGTATGGCACCCAATCCCGAGGGCGGCGTGTTTCCGGGGGCAGCTGGTCTCTATACGGACGCGGATATCGCCAACCACCGCATTGTCACTGATCGCGTCCATGATGCTGATGGTAAAATCGCGATGCAGATCTTGCATGCTGGGCGCTATGCCTATTCGCCTGCCTGTGTCGGGCCCTCTGCGCTGAAGTCTCCGATCTCGCCTTTCCCGCCCAAAGAACTGGACGAAGACGGGATCGAAAAGCAGATCAGTGACATTGTGACCGCCGCTATACGTGCCAAGGCAGCGGGCTATGACGGGGTCGAGGTGATGGGCTCGGAGGGGTATTTCATCAACCAATTCCTTGTCACGCACACCAACAAACGCACCGACCGCTGGGGCGGGTCTTATGAAAACCGCATGCGCCTGCCCGTCGAGATCGTGCGCCGCGTGCGTGAGGCTGTGGGTACGGATTTCATCGTCATCTACCGTCTGTCGATGATTGATCTGGTCCCCAACGGATCGACTTGGGAAGAGGTTGTGCAATTGGCGCAGGCGATTGAGGCTGCGGGTGCCACGATCCTAAACACCGGGATCGGCTGGCATGAAGCGCGCATTCCGACCATTGCGACATCGGTCCCGCGGCGTGCGTTTACCTGGGTGACGAAAAAACTGATGGGCGCGGTGCAAATACCGATCATTACATCCAACCGCATCAACATGCCCGAGGTCGCCGAAAACGTGCTGTCAGAGGGCTGCGCCGATATGGTCAGCATGGCGCGTCCTTTCTTGGCCGACGCGCATTTTGTTGCCAAAGCAAAGGCTGGCAAAGCAGCCGAGATTGCCCCCTGTATCGCCTGTAACCAGGCCTGTCTCGACCACACCTTCAGCGGCAAGCTGTCGTCTTGTCTGGTCAACCCGCGCGCCTGTCATGAAACCGAACTGACCATTGCCCCCGCTGAGATGGCCAAGTCGGTCGCTGTCGTCGGCGCGGGCCCTGCGGGGCTTTCGGCGGCGCTGACCGCGGCCGAGCGTGGGCATGCGGTGACGCTTTTCGACAGATCAGAAGACATTGGCGGCCAGTTGAACATGGCCAAGCAGGTGCCGGGGAAGGAAGAATTCTGGGGGCTTGTGGACTATTACCGTACTATGGTTGCCAAGGCGGGCATCACCTTGCAAATGGCCACGACCGCGACACCAGACGCTTTGGCAGATTTTGATGAGATCATTATCGCCACAGGCGTCGCCCCCCGTGACCCAGAAATCCCGGGGCAGGACGGGCCGAACGTTCTATCTTATATTGATGTGCTCAGGGGCAAGGCAAAAGTTGGGCAGAACGTGGCTATCGTGGGTGCGGGCGGCATTGGCTTTGATGTTGCGGAGTATCTGGTCACTGATGACAGCCCGACAGAAGACCTTGATGAATGGCTGGAAGAATGGGGCGTTGGCGATCCTGCACTAACGCGGGGCGGGTTGCGGCCGGAAGGCCCTCAGCCAGATGCCCCCGTGCGACAGGTCACACTGTTGCAACGCAAAGCCGAGAAGTTGGGCAAACGCTTGGGCAAGACAACGGGGTGGATTCACCGTGCCGGCCTGCAGATGAAGAATGTGCAGATGGTCGGTGGCGTGAACTACGAGAAAATTGATGCCGAAGGTTTGCATATCAGCCACGGTGAGGCCCGCGAGAACCCCAAAGTCATCGCCGCCGATACGATTGTTCTATGTGCCGGACAGGTGCCAGAGCGTATTTTGGCAGATGAATTGATCGCGCAAGGGCGCTCTGTTCATGTGATCGGTGGCGCAGATGTCGCCGCTGAACTAGATGCAAAACGCGCAATTGACCAAGGGACGCGGATCGCCGCACAGATCTGACGCAACGTCAATTACGGCATACAAGAGTATGCGAACTGAGCCGCATTTGCTTTGCGATCAAGGTATTTTGGTGCGATTTGCTGTTTCCGCATCAGCATCAAAGCCGATTCATACCCCCGTATTGTCAGGCATTGGTCCCAATCCTGCCCGATTTCGTCGCCAATGTGAGGACAACGGTATCAAAATAATAGTGCTAGGAACTTTTCATGGATCGTCTGACCGAAATGGAGGCCTTCGCCACAGTTGTGGATCAAGGCGGGTTTACGGATGCTGCCAAGAAAATGGGAATTTCAAAATCAGCTGTCTCGAAACATGTATCCTCGCTTGAGGCGCGCCTCGGGGCCCGCCTGCTGAACCGCACCACACGCCGGGTCAGCCCGACAGAAATCGGTCTTGCTTACTATGACCGCGCCCGTCGGGTTTTGAATGATGCAGGCGAAGCTGATGCGCTGGTCACGTCGATGCAATCCGCGCCTTCTGGCCTTTTGCGGATCAGTGTCGCTACCGATTTTGGTGTCAACCATCTGTCGCCCGTGCTGGGTGATTTTCTGGCCGAATTCCCCGATATCACCGTAAACATGGCACTGAACAACCGCTATGTTGAATTGATTTCAGAAGGCTTTGATATGGCCGTGCGCATCGGCGAGCTGGAAGACAGCACCCTGCGCGCGCGAAAGCTGACCGAAACGACAAAACGTATGATCGCAAGCCCCGCCTATTTTGAACAATATGGCCGCCCGGAAAAAATTGACGACCTGAACGAGCACAAACTGCTGCACTATTCCAATCAGGCTAATTCCGCCGTTTGGAAGTTGACCGCGCCGTCAGGTGAAAAGCGGCAGGTGCGCACAGCAGGATGGCTGACTGTAAATGATGGACAGTCGCTTTTGAACGCCTGCATCGGCGGACTGGGTATCGCCTACTTGCCTAGCTTTCTTTACGCGGACGCGATGGATAAAGGGCTGGTCGAATTAGCGATCCCTGACCTGCCCGTTGAAACCCAAGGCATTTATGCGGTCTACCCGCCGGGTCGTTTTACGCAGCCAAAAGTCCGTGCTTTCATCGACTTTCTGGCGCATGCCTTTGCCGACAAAGGTCCTGAAATCTGGTAATTTTCCCAAGGTGAATGTTTCACCAACTGGCGCGGTCAATTTTTTGGCCGCGCTTTTTTCTTGGCATTAAGCCGATCACAACGTCTTGCCTCTAGAGTCCCCACTGACCGTAGAGGGAGCCGTGATGGACAGATTGATGCACCTGCTTGCACCCAAAAGCTGGATGGGTTTTGTCGTCCGCCTGTTGGTGTTGATCGGCATTGTGGCCACTGAAAATCTACTCTTCGCGTATTATTTTGGCAGCCTTGGTCAAGATGACGCAGGTATCGTGTCATATTATCTGGCACATGCCACCATTGTCGGGGGGCCGTTGATCGCGTTCTTTTTGACAGTCACGGTTTTCCAGGTCCGGCTTCAGCGCAAGCTTTTGCAACTGTCGCGCAAAGATGGGCTTACAGGGCTGAACAACCGGCGCACCTTTTTCGATCTCGTCGAAAAGGCCCGCAAGAAAGAGCGTCGGGGGGTCTTATTGATGCTGGATGCCGACTGGTTCAAAAAAATCAATGACACCTATGGCCATCAGGCGGGAGATTACTGCTTAAAGACAATTGCATACACGTTGCGCCGCAATGTCCGGCATGACGATGTGCTGGGCCGCATCGGGGGCGAGGAATTTGCGATCTACCTGAAAAATGCACCCGTCGAAACAGCGCGCGTCATTGGTGAACGTCTGGCAAAACCAATCGCATTTGAAACCGCAACCTTGAACTATCTTTCAGTGACGCTCTCGGTGGGCGCGGCACGATCTGAGCCCGACCTGACAATTGATGTGCTGCTGGCGCAGGCAGATGCTGCGCTTTATCAGGCCAAGCAGAATGGGCGCGCCGCATTCGTATTGTGGGAACCTGCAATGCAGCCGGGCTACGTCGCGCAAAGCGGATGATGTGCTAGTCCTGTGTTGATGTCACAATGACCTCGACCCGTCGGTTTGCCTCGCGCCCCTCTTCGGTGAGGTTGGATGAAATGGGCGCCAGATAGCCCATCCCTTCTGCTTCCAACTGTGCCCGGTCCACACCATAGGCGCCGACCAGTCGTTCCAGCACAGATGCCGCACGGCGCTTGGACAACGCGATATTCGTAGCAAGCGCACCGGACGAATCCGTGTGCCCGACAAGCGCAACTGTGCGCTGCGGCGCCCTGGCCAGATAGTCGGCCAGCGCCTGCAAAGAGGCATAGTCCCCCTCAACAAGCTGGGCTGACCCCGTGGCAAAACTTAGATCCGCCAGCACCGTCCTTCCAACTTGTTCAAGTTGCTCTGTGAGAGATGCATCCGTCGCAGTGCCAAAGGCGCGCAACGGATCCGCTTTTGCATCTGCAATGGGTGCGGGATTTTCGACCGCTGATCCCACGTGGGTGATCAGCACGAAGCCTGCTTGCGTGGTACGACTGATAAAGAGGGTTAGGTATTCGGGGCCATCGGCACCTGCCCGCTCTGCCGCAAGAAAGCGGAAGTCACCGATATTGATGCGCATATCCGGCGGCGACAATGTCTCGACCCCGAACCGGAAGTCAAAACCGCCACAGGCCTCAGTCTGACACTCAAAAATGATCCGATAGCGGTCATTGCGCAGCTGTTCACGCAAAGGACGAACCAGTTGCAATGTCGTCAATGACGCCGCATCAATACGCCACGCTTGTTGTGTAACCCGCCCCTCGACTGTCTGTGTCGGCATTTCGCCACGGTCCCAGATACCCAGGGGCATGACATAACTGTCAGCCGTGCGCACGACTTCGGCTTGCAGGTTTGCATTACTTGGAAAATCAAGCGTTTGGGCCTGCGCCGCAAAACCGACGAGCGCCAGAAAGACAGCGCAAATGCGGATCATCGTGCGAGCGCGTGATATTCGTCGTTAGGCCGCATATCAGTGGCCGAGGCCATGCGGTTGCTCATGTTGTAAAACCCTGCAACAGCGGCGATATCCCAGATATCGCGATCCGAAAAGCCGACCTGGCGCAGAGCATCGCGGTCTTTTTCCCCGATCTGGGCGCTTGCAACTGTCATTTGATCGGCAAACGCCAGCATCGCCTTTTGGCGCGCATCAAGCGGGGCAACCCGCCAGTTCATCACCAACATCTCGCCCAGTTTGGGATCTCCAGACAGCTGACGCACAGCTGCCCCGTGCGCAGTCAGACAATAGTAGCACTTGTTGATAGATGACACGACAACGGCAATCATCTCGCGTTCCAGCTTCGACAGTCCGGAATCCGCCAGCATCACATCGTTGTAGAGCGCCGTGAATGCATTCAGCTTATCGATGTCAAAAGCGTAAGCCTGCAGCACATTGGGCACCATGCCCAACTTTTCCTGACAGATATCAAAATACTTTTGCGTAGCCTCTGGCAGCGGGTCGGCCATTGGCAGATCAAGGGCTGTTGGTTGGTCGGTCAATGGTTCACTCCGGCAAGATCCTGTAGTGGTAGTGTCCCACAAGCGTCATGCCGAGGGAAGAGTAGAGCGCATTTGCGCCGATATTCGCCTGTGTTGTCACCAAGGTCAGATAGTCGGCCCCATTGTCTTGTGCCCAGAACGCAGCAGCCCGCGTCAGGTGCCGTGCAAGGCCTTTTCTGCGGTGGGCGCTGCTGATTTCAAGCGCATGGATCATCGCGCAATCAGCAGCGATTCCAACAAAGACCGTACCGGCGGGTTGGTCATTCTGGCGCCCAAGCAAGGTGGTTTTTGGGTCGCGCGCGCGTTCCATCACAGCCAGTCGCCCACTGCCAACGCCCCCTTTCGCCCAAATCTCGACCTGCGCTGCAAGCGGTGGCCAAACCTCAAAGCTGGTGACAGGTGGGGGCCGCCGGGTTGCGATCTGCCCGACCGGGGCTGCATAGAGATTGACGGGATCTTTGATCACATACCCCCGCGCTGCAAGATCTTGGTCGAGCGCGGCTTCGCCTTCGCGGATCATGAACAGCGGACGCTGACCTGCTTCGCGCATTGCAGCCTCGGCCAGTGGAATTTCCGCATCGGTGACATCTTGTTCCGCAGTTGCGGCACTAACACGGCTGCTGCCACTGCTGTCGAGGCGAATAATCCACGGGCCCAGCGCCTGCTTGGCGGATGCGGGCCATGTCCCGTCGATCACCGTATAGAGTTTGTGGACGTCTGGGAAATTCATACAGAAAACTTCGCCTCTAACACTGTCATCGCACGGTCAAGCACAGTGGCGTCGCTGCCGCGCACAACAATATTTGACCCATAGATCCCGTCTTTCTGGAAGGGATAAGAACCAACGGAAAGTCCGGGGAATTCATCTGCGAAAGCCCCAAGCGGCCCTGCAATATCTCCCTCACCTTTCATCAAAGGCATGGTTCGTGACAACAACGGCGCACCACCCGTCAGGGTGGGCAGCACGCTGGCAACCATCGCTTTGAACACAGAAGGAACGCCTGCCATGACATGCACGTTCCCGATGCTGAATCCCGGTGCGGTGCTGACCGGGTTATCGATCAAGGCCGCCCCGTCAGGGATTCGTGCCATGCGCAAACGCGCCGCGTTCAGTTCCTGCCCGGACCGCTCGTAATGCGCCTGCAACAGCGCGCGTGCATCATCGCGAATGTCGATATGCGCGTCAAAAGCGGCGGCGATGCAATCGGCGGTGATATCATCATGGGTGGGCCCGATACCACCGCTGGTAAAGACGTGATCATACCCCGCTGAAAGCGCCTTGACCGCCGCGACAATGGCTGCGGCATCATCGCTGACGACACGGGCCTCTTTGAGGTCAATCCCCCGCTCGGTCAGTTGCCCGGCAAGATAATGCGTGTTCGAATCGCGGGTCCGTCCCGAAAGAATTTCATCGCCTATCACAAGCATCGCGGCGGTAGGGTTTGGCATCTGATGGTTCTCCTGTCTGGTCTAACAGGTTATAGGGCGCTTATGGAATTTGCCACGCCCCTTGTCCCTGCCCGCCTGATCAAACGCTACAAAAGGTTTCTGGCCGATGTGACGCTTGAAGACGGCCGCGACGTCACCGCCCATTGCGCAAACCCCGGGTCGATGATGGGGCTGGCAACGCCGGGGACGAAGGTATGGCTTGAGCCGAATGATGACCCCAAAAAGAAGCTGAAATTTGGCTGGCGTCTGGTCGATCACGAGAATGGACATTTTACAGGGGTCGATACCTCGGTCCCGAACCGAGCGTTGAAGGCGGCACTTATGGCCCATCAGGTGCCGGGATTGCCTGCCTATGATCTGGTGCGCCCCGAGGTCAAATATGGCCAGAATAGCCGCATTGATTTTCTGCTTAGCGGGAATGGGCCTGATACCTATGTCGAAGTGAAAAGCGTGACCTTGTCCCGCCAGCCCGGATTGGCAGAGTTTCCCGACAGCGTCACGGCCCGTGGCGCCAAACATCTGGCAGAGCTTGCGCAGATAGTGGCAGAGGGTCATCGCGCCGTCATGTTTTATCTGGTCCAGCGCACCGATTGTGATGCAGTGACTTTGGCAAACGATATTGACCCGGCCTATAAGGCCGCGTTCGATCAGGCAGCGCAAGCTGGTGTCACCGTTCTTGCGCAGGCGTGCAAAATTGATCCGACCGGCATCAGCTTGGGCGATCCAATCCCTTTCCGGGCCTAGAACTTTCTGCCCAATTCGCCTATGTGCCCCCGTAACACGCAAAGAGGGACGATCCGGTGGAAACGAACAAAGCGCATCTGACCAAAGACGGCATCCGGCTTTATGAGGCGGGTGACTTTGCCGGAATGGCAAAAGCGGGCG
This sequence comes from Yoonia sp., assembly GCA_023263855.1. Taxonomy (GTDB): domain Bacteria; phylum Pseudomonadota; class Alphaproteobacteria; order Rhodobacterales; family Rhodobacteraceae; genus Yoonia. Next base: position 14,452 of record JALQUF010000065.1, read on the forward strand.
CACTTGCGGCCCAAATTCTGGACGATATTGCGCCGCATGTTGTGCCCGGCCAGACCACCGGCGAATTGGATCGCCTGATCACGCAATGGGTTGAGGATGCAGGCGCTGTATCAGCAACGATCGGCTATAAGGGCTATCAGCACGCCAGCTGTATTTCAGTAAACCACGTCGTCTGCCACGGTATCCCCGGTGATAAAAAGCTGAAGGATGGCGACATTTTGAATATCGATGTCACTGTGATCGTCGATGGATGGTTTGGCGATACCAGCCGGATGTATGTGGCAGGCAACCTGCCCCGCAAGGCCGAACGCCTGATTCAGGTCACGCATGATGCCCTGATGAAAGGGATCGAGGCGGCAAAGCCCGGCAATACCTTTGGCGATATCGGCCACGCGATCCAGCTTTATGCTGAAAGCCACCGTATGTCTGTCGTCCGGGATTTCTGCGGGCATGGGTTGGGTCGCGTGTTTCATGCGCCACCGAACGTCTTGCATTACGGTCGCCCCGGCACCGGTGCACGGCTTGAGGAAGGCATGTTCTTCACGATCGAGCCGATGATCAATCTGGGCCGCCCCGAAACCAAGGTGCTAGCGGACGACTGGACGGCAGTGACGCGCGACAAGTCACTTTCGGCACAGTTTGAGCATTCTATCGGGATCACGGCTGATGGGTGCGAGATTTTCACACTGTCTCCGGGCGGCAAATTTCATCCGACATATGGCTGATGCACGATGAGGGGAGATCGCGTGCGACCCTCTTTTCTTGCGAATGACTTGCAACTGATGGTCTAAGCACCTATATCTATCCTGTCGCTAGCGGTGACACCTTTCCCCTGAAATCATGACGAAAAGGATGCACGCTATGCATTTGATGAAATCTGTCGCTTTGCTGGCCGCCTTTGGCCTGTCCACAACAGCCCTTTCCGCACAAGAAGTGACACTGCGCTTTCAGCACTTTGTGTCCCCTGCCAGCGCGAACCCCACCTACTTTATGCAGCCCTGGGCTGACGCGATTGAGGAGCAATCTCAAGGCCGCATCAAGGTCGAGCTTTATCCATTCATGCAATTGGGCGGGTCTGCCGCAAGCCAGTTCGACCTGATCCGCGACGGTGCCATTGATGGCGGTTGGGTCATTCCTGGCTATCAGCCCAATCGCTTCCCCGAGGCCGAAGCGATGGAGCTTCCCTTTATGACAACCAAATCAGGTGAAGAGGCCAGCGCTGCGGCTTGGGACTTTACCCAAGAGTACCTGATGGATGATTTCGCTGATGTTCATGTCATTGCTGCCCATATGCATGGCCCCGGTATTGTGCATAAACGCGGCGGACCGGTTGAGACAGTCGAAGATTTTGCAGGCCTTAAGCTGCGCGGCCCGTCCCGTCCTGCGACGCTGTTGCTGGAAGAACTAGGTGCAACCCCCATCGGCATGCCTGTTCCGCAGTTCCCCGAGGCCCTGTCGCGCGGTGTTGTGGATGGCGGTGTCATTACATGGGAAATGTCGCCATCGCTGAAACTGGACGAGTTAACCGATAGCCATACGGACGTGGCCGGCGACAAGGCGCTTTATAACCTCTATTTCATCTGGGCGATGAATAAGGGTGTCTATGAAGATTTGCCCGACGATCTGCGGGCGATCATCGACGCCAATTCGGGCATGATGGCCAGCCGCTGGGCAGGCCGTGCGCATGACACCGGCGATCTGGTTGGCCGTGATTTGATGGCCGCAGGCGGCAATGAGATTGCGCAACTGTCAGAGGCAGAAACCGACCGGATCAAGGCGCTGGGTGCAGATGTGACCCAAGCGTGGATCGCCGAAATGGATGCGAAAGGCTATGATGGTGCCGCTCTGGTTACCAGCGCGCAAGAAGCTGTCGCTGCCGCCGCGCGCTGATTAGTTTTGAAGGCACAATGGAAGGTAGAGGTTTGATTTATCCCTGCCTTAAAATGTTCTTATTTTTTAGCAATATCGGCGGTAGGTTTTTGCATTGATTGCTTGAAGAAAGGCCCTCGCGTTCAAGCGACGTTGCTTATTGAAGCGAAAAGCTTTGAAAACAGAAGATTATACGAGAGTCAGGGAAGATATAGTTCTACATGTAGATTTTGGTTGAACTTGTGTTCTCGGCATTGAATTCAGGAAAGCTTATCGCAGGAAAATCTTGCGGTAAATGATTGGGCATACGCGGCACACGATGAAAAACAGCGCTATTTTTAACCCTCAACGCCTGACCAATACGCTTTGCTTTTTGGTGTTGGCATTCATCCCCCTCAACATGCTTGTGACGCCTGTTTTTGATTTCTTCACAGTCGCTGAT
>JALQUF010000066.1 GCA_023263855.1 Yoonia sp.
GAAATTCCTCAGGAAATCCATGAGGCACTACGGCCAACCAAAAATCATCGTAACGGATAAGCTGAGGTCCTACGGCGCGGCAATCAAAGATATCGGCAACCTCAAACGTCAGGAAACAGGCCGTTGGCTCAACAATCGCGCGGAGAATTCACATCTGCCGTTACGACGACGAGAACGGGCAATGCTTCGCTTCAGGCAAATGCGATATCTGCAGAAATTCGCCGCCGTTCTTTCCTCCGTCTACAACCCCTTCAATCAGGAGCGATCGCTCACCAGCCGAGACACCTTCAAGCTGACACGCACCGTCGCTCTTGCCGAGTGACGTCAACTCGGCGCGGCATAAAGGTCAGCCTCACTGTCCTTGCAGAGACTGGTTCGCATTGGTCTGATGGTGTGGACGGCTCCACCCGAACGGCATCGTAATGTGCCATGCTGGTGCTGTTAAGAACCAACAGAGAGAGCCACCCACAATGGATATTGCAACACTCGGGATTGATCTCGCCAAGTCCGTTTTTCAACTTCACGGCATTGATACGAATGGCGTCGTGGTTTTGCAAAAGAAGCTGCGTCGTGGCGCTGTTCCAAATTTCCTGTCGAAACTGGAACCCTGCCTGATCGGCATGGAGGCCTGTGCCACATCGCATCACTGGGCGCGTGAGATTGCGGCACTTGGACATGACGTGCGTTTGATCCCACCTGCCTATGTAAAGCCATAGGTCAAAAGACAAAAGAACGATGCCGCAGATGCGGAAGCCATCTGCGAGGCTGTCACACGGCCGAACATGCGGTTCGTGCCCGTGAAAACCGAGGAGCGGCAAGGTGTTCTTGTGCTGCACCGGTCTCGTGACCTGCTGATGCGACAGCGTACAATGATCCTGAATGCCATCCGTGGGCACTTCGCCGAATTGGGGATTATCGCCACGCAGGGGCCGCGGAAGGTGGCAGCACCTGTCGGCGGCCTGGCAGACGAAGGTGATCTGGGTTTGCCAGAGACCGCACGGTCTGCCCTTCAGGCTTTGGCAGCGCACCTCAACGGCTTGGAACAAGAAGTCCGTAAGATTGAGCGTCAACTTCTGGCGTGGCATCGGCAGAACGCCGCGGGCCAACGGCTCGAGACGATCCCGGGTGTCGGCCTCATCACGGCGACTGCGCTGGCTGCCAGCGTGCCCGATCCAACAGCCTTCAAATCCGGCCGACAGTTTGCAGCCTACCTCGGCCTTGCGCCCAGACAAAACTCTTCGGGGGGCAAGGATCGGCTTGGGCATATTTCGAAGATGGGGAACCGCTACCTGCGTCGGTTGCTGGTTGTCGGTGCCACCTCCGTCACACGGCGGGCACCAACCACCGACACCCGAACGGGCGCTTGGGTCCGATCGCTCCTGGAGCGCAAGCCGGCCCGGGTTGTCACCGTCGCCATCGGCAACAAGACCGCCCGTACCGCATGGGCACTGCTCGCGAAGGGAGAAAGCGACAAGGCCACACCGGCCACCTGAACAAATCAAGGTTATGCGGTGCATCACACTGCCGCAAAGAGATGCAAGGGCAGAAGTGAATGATGATGATCAAACGGGACCGCTACCGGGACACACCGAGGTGCTGTCAGGGCTCACAAGCTCGTTAGTCTGATTGGGACCGGGCATGCGGACTTCATCAGGGCCAGCGGTTAGACGTACCGCGTAAACAGGCCGGACACATGACCGCAACCTGCAACGATCAAAATCAGCTCAAATCAACCCTTGCGTAAACGGAGCCGTCCACACATGACAGTACCGTATCATCCTTTGGAACGACATCTGAGATATCAAGGATGAAGAAGTCTTTTTGAGGGTGCCGATCCGGTAAGAGAGCCATGCTGCACTTTAGCTGATGTTCGTGTTATCGGGAACCAAAAAGTTCGTGCTATCAGGGACCGTCTTTTGCGCGCTGGCCGTTCGTGCCTTTCGGACCCCTGTGGATAGTTTAGGTTTATCGGATCAAAGAGTTAGGCCCGATTTTTGGGTTGGTAACACTACTCCGTAGGTAACACTATTAACACTAGGGCGTTTCAAGCTTCATAGTCCGCAATGTCAGTGAGATACGGCGTGAACGGCAATATTTCTGGCCTGCAATATTCCTCAGCGATAGCGGAAAACGGACGTAGAGCATTGCGGCCAGGCGGATGACCTCATGTGGCGTTTTGAACTATCGAAAGGGAGAGCGTTTTGTCATCCAAAGAGGCTAGGGGGGTATACTGCCCGCCTCAAGCGGGTTTTGTCTGACAGCGCCCGCGTGACGCATTCGAGGCGGGCACCCTTCCGATGGACATCACGCAAGGCTCTTACGGGTTGGCCATCACACTGACGGTCATCGGCGCAATCCTTGCCTCGATCCTGCCTGCGCGTGCGGCGGCGCGCGTCGATCCTGTGACGGCGATTGGCCAAAGAGCGCGCTGCTTGAGGTCCGCGACCTGATCAAGACTTATGGGACGGACGAAGCCGCAACCGATGTGTTGCGCGGCCTTTACCTAGCACTTGAGACCAGTGAATTGGCCGCGCTTCTGGGGCCATCTGGCGCAGGCAAGAGTACGCTTTTGACGATCCTGGAGACGCTGATGAAGCCGACATCGGGCAGCTATGATATGTTGGGCCAAGACCTGATTGCAGCCGACGACAAGGCATTAACCAACTTTCGCAACGCCCACATCGGCTTTGTCTTTCAATTTCACAACCTGCTGCCCGACTTTACCGCGCTGGAAAACGTGATCTTCCCTACTGCTGTCCGTGAGGGGCACGAAACGCCCGCCGCACGGGTACGGGGCCGCGAGCTTTTGTCGCGCATGGGGCTGGCGGACCGGATCGACTTGCCAACCGCCAACCTGTCCGGCGGACAAAAGCAGCGCGTTGCCGTGGCCCGTGCCCTGATGAACGCCCCTGAGCTGGTGCTGGCGGATGAACCTACAGGCAACCTTGACTGGGCCTCGGCGATGCAGGTGATGGAACTGATCAGAGAGATCAACCGCGAGGAAGGCACCACTTTCCTGATCTCAACCCATGACGAAAAGATCGCCGCGCTTTGCAAGAGGCAGAGCGTCGTGGGGGACGGCGTTGTGACCGGCTGAAAAACGGCCCACACGCACACGGACCGTGACAGCAGGGTCTGCGATCAGCCATACTCAGCGCATAGGGTGTCGCGCAAAGAAAAGGACAGGAATATGACCAAACATGGCTACGATGCGGGGCGGCTCAATCTGCCTTTTGTAGGGATTTGCACCTTTGGCAAGTATCCATACGTTGCCGATTGGGATGCGATCGAAGCGGATGTCGCGGTGTTGGGGGCGCCATTTGATTTCGGCTGCCAATGGCGGTCGGGTGCGCGCATGGGGCCGCGTGCGATCCGAGAGGCCTCAACCCTGTTTTCATTCGGCCACGCCGGGGCCTATGACCATGAAGATGACGTCACATATCTGGACCCGGCCAAAGTCACGATCGTTGACATTGGCGATGCCGATATCGTGCATACTGACACCGAACAAAGCCACGCCAATATCGAATTCGGCGTGCGTAAGATTCTTGCCGCAGGGGCGATCCCTGTCGTGATGGGTGGCGACCACTCGGTCAATATTCCGTGCATCAACGCGTTTGATGATCAAGGCCCGATCCATGTCGTGCAGATTGATGCCCATCTTGATTTCGTCGATGAACGCCACGGCGTGCGTTTCGGCCATGGCAACCCAATGCGGCGCGCCGCTGAGAAACCCTATGTCACAGGGCTAAGCCAAATTGGGATCCGCAATGTGTCGTCCACCGCCAAGGACGGCTATGAGGATGCCCGCAAAATGGGATCAGATATCCAGTCTGTCCGCCAACTACGCAAGATGGGGGTGGATGCGATGTTGGCGCGTATTCCTGAAGGCGCCAACTATTACCTGACCGTTGATATTGATGCTTTCGATCCATCAATCGCCCCCGGCACAGGCACGCCCAGTCATGGCGGATTTATCTATTATGAGGTTCTGGAGTTGTTGGCCGGTTTGGCAAAACGCGGTCGCATTGTGGGCTTTGACCTTGTCGAGGTCGCGCCCGACTACGATCACAGCGGATCAACCTCCACACTGGCCGCGCAATTGATGATGAACGTTATCGGGCGGGTACTTCACGAAAAAGAGTAACAGAGGTCATTATGTCGCCGCTGCATACTCGGCCTCTGGCGAAACCCTATTTAACCGTCAGGCAAGCACATTGCGCGTCATGTGCGATCTTTTGTGATGTGCTGCCCAAAAGCAGGCTGGCGATATTTCCAACCCCGCGCCGGCCCGACACGATCAAATCAGCTTCCGTGCTTTCCGCTGTATGAAGGATCTCGGCCGAGGCGATGCCGGTGCGAACGATCTGGCTTGATGGCTCAACCCCGTGGTTGCGCGCCAGTGTGGCCGCTTCGGCCATGACAGCCTGTCCGGCGCTCATGACTTGTTCCATATCAATCGGCACATCGATGGCACCAATGCCAATGGCCATTGCGGAGGGTGGTATTTCAGGGACATGAACCAGATGCACGCTTGCACTATAGTGCTGCGCCAGATCACAGGCGACTTCCAAGGCGCGCCATCCGTGATCTGATCCGTCGATACCGACCGTGATATTACTGAACATCGTTGCTTCCCCTATGTTGCGAGACATTGGCAGGTATACAGCGATCTATTTTTTATACTTTGATTGAGGTCAACGGGATGCACTGACGCACCCCATTGACCCAAGCGTTTGATGATTGGCTTACCCGATCAGCGCATTCAAAGTTGCCGAAGGCCGCATTGCCTGTGCAGCGCGTTCCTCGGATGGGTTGTAATAGCCTTGCAGATCAACCGGCGTACCCTGCCCTGCAGACAACTCGGCCACAATTGCGGCTTCGCCTTTTGCCAGACCTTCAGCCAATGGTGCAAAGGCGGACGCAAGAGCGGCGTCTTCAGTTTGTGCAGCCAATGCTTCGGCCCAGTAGCGTGCAAACCAATAGTGGCTGTGCCGGTTATCAGGTTGACCAACCTTACGCTGTGGCGAGTGGCCTTCAGACAACAGTTTTTCGGTAGCAGCGTCGACAGCATCACCCATGATCTTGGCCGCAGCTTTATCCTGCGATGAACCCAGAAAACGCAGGCTTTCACCCAAGGCGCAGAACTCACCCAAGGAATCCCAGCGCAGGTGGTTTTCATTCACCAACTGTTCAACGTGCTTAGGGGCCGATCCACCAGCGCCTGTTTCGAACAAGCCGCCGCCATTCATCAAGCCTACGACCGACAGCATCTTGGCCGATGTCCCCACCTCAAGGATCGGGAACAGGTCGGTCAGGTAATCGCGCAAGACGTTACCTGTGACGGCGATAGTATTGTCGCCTTTATAGATCACTTCAAACGATCGTGTCGTTGCATCGCGTGGGGCCAGGATCTTGACCTTGTCCGCTACACCGGCCTTTTCCAACGCAGGCTCAACGTACTTGAGCAGCTCTGCATCGTGAGCGCGGTTCCGGTCGAGCCAGAAGATCGTCTCGTATCCGGTGGTTGCCATACGGTCGAGCGCCAGTTGAATCCAGTTTTCAATCGGCGCGCGGCGGGCCGAGGCCATGCGCCAGATGTCACCAGCTTCAACCGCGTGTGTGTGCAGTACGTCGCCGTTGTCGGCAATCACGCGTACCGTGCCTGCAGTTGGAATCTCGAAAGTCGTCGGATGCGATCCGTATTCTTCGGCTTTTTGTGCCATCAGGCCAACGTTTTGCACGGTGCCCGCCGTCACAGGATCAAGCGCGCCGTTCGCTTTGCAGAACTCTACTGACGCATCGTAAACCGGAGCATAAGAACTGTCGGGGATCACGCAGTTGGTGTCATCCTCTTGCCCGTCCGGTCCCCAGCCTTTGCCGCCCGCGCGGATGACGGCAGGCATGGAAGCGTCGATGATCACATCAGAGGGGACGTGCAGGTTCGTGATCCCGCGGTCCGAATTCACCATATAGAGTGGCGGGCGCTCGGCCAGCAGCGCGTCAATCTCGGCGCGGATGGCCGCACCATTTGGCATCGCGTCGATGGCGTCAAACAGTGTGCCAAAGCCCGCGTTCGGGCTGATACCGGCCACGGCGAAATCATCGGCGTATTTTTCAAAGACCGGTTGCAGGTAGGCGACAACAGCATGGCCAAAGATGATCGGGTCCGAGACCTTCATCATCGTCGCTTTCATGTGAAGCGAAAACAGTGTGCCGTCTTCCAAAGTACGTGCAATTTGCTGGTGGAAGAACTCTTTCAGTGCCTTTGCCGACATGAATGTCGCATCGACAATTGTGCCCGCCGGCATTGCAATGCCGTCCTTCAGTGTCGTCACCGTACCGTCAGTGGCAGTCAGTTCGATCTTCAGGGTCTGCGCATCAGCAAGCGTGACTGACGTTTCGTTCGAGAAGAAATCGTTCGCACCCATCGTGGATACGCGCGTTTTGCTGTCGGAAGACCATTTGCCCATGCGGTGCGGGTTGGCCCTGGCGTAGGCCTTGACCGACGATGGCGCGCGGCGGTCTGAATTGCCCTCGCGCAGCACGGGGTTCACGGCAGAGCCTTTAATCGCGTCATAGCGTTTGCGTGCTTCGATCTCGTCGGCGGTTTGCGGCGCTTCGGGATAATCAGGGATATCATAGCCCTGCCCTTGCAACTCCTTCACTGCAGCAACCAATTGCGGCACAGAGGCCGAGACATTCGGCAGCTTGATGACATTGGCATCGGGTTGTTTGACGACTGTCCCAAGCAGGGCAAGGTCATCAGGTACCTTTTGCGCGTCAGTCAGCTTTTCAGGGAAAGCAGCCAGAATACGGCCCGCCAGAGAAATGTCTTTGGTCCCGATTGAGATGTCAGCTGCGGACAGAAACTTGCGCAGGATGGGCAGCAAAGAAGCGGATGCCAGCTGCGGTGCTTCATCGGTTTTTGTGTAAATGATATCGGGCAGGGTCTGGTCTGACATGCGCGTGTCCTCATGGCTAAGTCGCGTTTCACTCTTTGATTCACATCCCTAGTGGAATGTGCGCCAAAATGGAATAGTTTTGGTGTACAATTGTACACAAAGGTAATCACATGCCGACAAACAAGGGAAAACTAACGCCCAGCGCCCATGCCAAGACAAGGCCAAGTGCGAAACCGGGTGCCGCTGGTCCGGCTTTTACAGCCACCCATCTGCCCATCGTACCGAACACCAGATAAAACAAGACAAGCACGGGGGCGATCATAATGAGAAAGAACAACCCCACAAAGTCCAGCGCCACAGCAATTCCGAGCGAGATTAGAAAGGCGCTTCTTATGAGCAGACGACGCCAAAATCCAGCATTTGCGGTCAGGATCGTATCGGCCAGCATGTAAGGAATCGCGCCCAAGGTCAGGACGGCAATAATCCAGAGCCTTTGGGATGTCGGCCAGAAGTTGGCAACGTAGCGATCCAACAGCGCACCAAAGACAGCGCACCACATCAGGATCAATATGACTGCAAAGCCATTGAACGGCCCACCCCGAACGCCAAAAAACCAAAGGACGACCAACTGCATTACCGCATAAATGAACAAATGCAGTCCAAGATAGTCGGCCACAAGAACTGGTAGGAACTCTGGTGTCAGTGGCACGGCAACGAATGCGGTCAGGACGGCAGGAAGGCCCAGAAGAATGGCTGTTTGCTTCCAGTTCAATTCAGGTGACACAAATTGGCGTTGCGGCATCCGCCGTGCGATAGGCCGGAACAGCAAGACGATACCGGCAAGAAGCCCCAGAATGGCCGTGCCAGTCGGCAGGATGTGCAGATCAGACTGGCGCTCATAAAACCCGTCGATCCACGCGACCGCCTCTGCCCGCCCAGCGCGGCTTTGCAGTATCGAGACATGTTCAGTCAGCGGACCAACAACGGCACGTCTGCGCACATCGTCTGCGACGACGGTTTCTCCCTCCGTCGCTGCCGGGTCGACCATCTGGGCGGCCTCTAACGCAAACCCGCGCAGGCCCGGTTCCCAACTGCCAGTGACCAACAACAAATCCTGCGGGAACGCGCCATCAATGACCTGAGAGAACGCAGAAATCAGAACAACGGGCCCGATATCATCACGCTCGCGCGCCACACGCACCAGAATGTCCGTGGCCATAGAATGTCCGAGCAACGCAACGGGTTCAGAACCTGCAGTCAGCCCATTCAACACCGCGATTGTTTGGTCCATCAGTAACCGTGTCGTGCCGTCCAGCGCGTTCACGTCCCCCGACATCGGCTTTGTATGCCGCCCATGACCCAGAAAATCAAAGGTGTAGACCTGATACCCGGCGCGGGCCAGCGGCAGCGCATACCCCTGCATCATCTGTTGTGATCCGGCAAAGCCATGCGCGATCAAGACAGTCGGGCCTTGCGCATCTGTTTGAGCATATTTCGTGACTGGCGTTGCCCCTACATAAAGCGGCTCAATCACAACATCATTCCGCGCAGCTTCAAGCACACCCAGCGAAAGGACAATCAAGATAACCGCGAGTGCTGCTTTCATAATGGGTCGCTATTCCGTCGGGTGCATACGCCTTTGAGCATATGACGCGTGATCACGGTTGTCTTGCTCCAAGGCCTTTGAACGTAGGGTTACATAGAAATTGCATGCGGTTTTACTTCACAAAGCCCCCAGACCAGCTAGGTTACACTAATCGCTTTTGGGAGGAAGCCAGTGATAGACGAGACACGTCCTTGGACGGCCTTTTATGGCCCGTCTGTGCGCAAGACGATTGATGCCCCGGAATTCAGAACGATTGGTGGTTTTATCACTGCGATGGCCGAGCTTTATGGCGATCGGCCCGCCTTTACGACCTGCCTGCCCAATGGGATGAACGGCACTCTGACATACGCCCAGGCGGATCAGATGTCTGACGCGCTGGCGGTCTATTTCCGCGAAATCGCAGGCCTGAAAACGGGCGATCGTGTCGCCATTCAAGTGCCGAACTGTTTGGCCTATCCAATCGCGGCGATGGCAGTGTTCAAAGCGGGGTGTGTGTTGGTCAACGTCAACCCGCTTTACACCCCCGAGGAGATGGCCAAGCAATTTGCAGATGCCGAACCAGCGGCAATTGTCGTGGTCGATATGTTTGCCGACAAACTGGTTGAGGCGATGCAGGGCCACCCGATCCCCAATGTGATCGTGACGCGTGTGGCCGAGTATTTTCCAGCAATGCCGCGCGGCATTGTCGGTCTGGTGCAGAAATACTGGGACAAGACGATCACACCGGTCACCATTCCCCATATTCGCCTACCCGAAGCGGTCAAAGCTGGGCGCGCCAAGCATGAAGAAACGCATAACGCGCTGCAAAGCTACCGCACCACGATTGATCCTGATGATGTGGCCTGCCTGCAATACACCGGCGGGACGACGGGTGTGTCCAAGGGGGCGATGCTGACCCACACCAATATTCTGATGAATATGGAACAGACGATGGAACTGATTGAACAGTTCGAAAAAGGCAAAGAGGTCGCTCTGACGGCCCTGCCACTTTATCACGTCTTTGCGTTTACCGTGAACTTCCTTGGCATGTACTCCCAAGGCGCGCACAATATCCTGATCCCGAACCCCCGCCCGCTCAGCAACCTCAAACGTGCGTTTGAAAATTATAAGATCACTTGGATGAGCGGCGTGAACACTCTTTTCAATGGGCTCAATGGCGAAATCTGGTTCCAGGACACGCCACCAAAGCATCTCAAATTCGCTTCGGCAGGTGGTATGGCCCTGCAAGGGTCCGTGGCGGAGCGTTGGGAAGAGGTGACAGGAAAGCCCGTTCTGGAAGGGTACGGGTTGACGGAATCTTCCCCTGTGCTGACGTTTAACCCATACGGCAAAACCCGGCTGAACTCGATCGGTGTGCCCGTGCCATCAACCGAGGTGAAATGCGTGGACGAGGATGGGGCGGATGTACCGCAAGGACAGCCCGGTGAGCTTATTGCCCGTGGTCCGCAAATCATGAAGGGCTATTGGAACAAGCCCGAAGAAACCGCGAAGACGATCCAGAATGGTTGGCTGTTGACTGGTGACGTCGGAATCATGGATGACGACGGATATTTCCGTATCGTCGACCGCAAAAAGGACATGATCCTTGTCTCGGGTTTCAACGTCTACCCCAATGAGATTGAAGACACGATTGCAGCCCATCCCGGCGTTGATGAAGTCGCGGTCATCGGCGTGCAGGACGGTGCATCGGGCGAGGCGGTAAAGGCCTTTATCGTCAGGCGTGATGACACGCTGAATAAAGAGGCAATTCGCGCCTACTGCAAGGAACATCTGACCGCCTACAAGGTGCCAAAGGCTGTCGAGTTCCGCGACGAACTGCCAAAATCAAATGTCGGGAAAATCCTGCGCAAGGACCTGCGCGCAGAAGAGCAAGCCAAAGTGGAGAAGACGTAATGGTTGGGCCGCTTGAACAAGCCATTCTGGCACTGATGATATTCGTGATCATGCTGGGGATGGGTGCATCGCTGACGCCGCGTGACTTTACGCTGGCCCTAAAACGCCCTTACGGGCTGATGATTGGCGTGGTTTCACAGTATGGTTTTATGCCGCTGATCGGCTTTATTTTGGCCACAACGCTGCCGGTGTCAGACCCCATCAAGATTGGTATCTTGATTATGGCGTGTATGCCGGGCGGGACGACATCGAACATCTTCACATATTTTTCCAAGGGAAATCTGGCGCTGTCCGTGCTGATGACCGTGACCTCCACGGTTTTTGGTGTGATCCTGATCCCGGTTGTTTTGGTGCTCTATGCCGGTGCGCTCGATCTGGATATTCCGCGTGAAAACATCATCGCGACGCTGGTACTGTTGTTGGTTCCTGTCGCGGTAGGGATGGTCCTGCGCAAGCTGAATGCGAACGTCGGCGCTGTGACCGAGTTCATGGGGTCGATGCTGGCCATTTTCTTTATCCTATTCCTGATCGTGTCGTGGATTCCCCGCAACTGGGAATTCCTGCTGACAACGACATGGGCCACTTACTTTGGCTCAATCGTGCTGGGATTGTTTGGTTTTGCGCTGGGCTATGGATTTTCCGCCATGCTCAAGCTGCACCCGCGCAACGCCCGGACCGTGGCATTGGAAACAGGCATTCAGAACGGACCGCTGGCCATCGCTATCATCGCGTTCACCTTCGCAGGCACCGAGGCGCAATCAATTATGGCTGTACCAGTGCTCTATTCACTATTCATCGTCATCACATCGACCATGCTGACACTGTGGTTCCGCCGCATCAACACGGCGAATGAGCAACCTTTGCCAAATGGCCTGCTCTGACCGGATCACAGAAATCTGGCGGTGGAAGGGATAGATAGATTGCAGAACGCGGCCCTAGTTGGCCGCGATGCCTGCACCCGTTGTAATCAACGATGGCACCAGTTGCTGCACAACCCGGTTCCAGCGCGTCACCGGCTGTTCCGCGATAAAGACAATGTCATTAGGTAACAGATTGAAACGTGTTGCGACCAGCAGGTTGCTGACACTCCTCGCGTCCAGATGCCACGCGGTGACGGCGCCCAAATCCTCAACTGTGCTGCGCAAGACATAAATTTGGCCAGGATTGCCGGTTTCTGTTGAAAAGCCACCATCAGCATAAAGTGCGTCGGCAAGTGTTGCCTGTCGCCCAAAAGGAAGCGGAAAACGCCCAGGTTTCGCGACTTCACCGGTCAAGTAGACATAGTCGCGCGCAACCGCATCCAGTGCTATCCGGCTTTGAAAGTTTGCGCGGGTTTCGGCCAGTGCAGCGCGGCGCAAGTCAACTTCTGCTGTCAGCTCGGCCAATGCCTGTACCCGACTTTGCTGGCGGAATTGTGCCAGCGTGATCTGCTCTGCGAAAAAAACTCGCGCTTTTTCCAACTCAAATTCGGTATCAACAAAGACGCTATCACCCGCAATCAGGCGTGTTTTCTGCAGCTCTGGTTCACTAAGATATTGCACCAACGGGATCTGGTAGAGCGTCCCGTCGCGGTAAATGCGGATCGAGGCGAAATCGACATCCGGCGTTGCGATCCCACCGGACAATGCGATCGCTTCATCAAGATACAGCGGGGTCAGCGCGATGGGTACGATCGCAGGGTTACCTACAGCGCCACCAATGGATACACGTTTGGAATTGAACTCTGCAATCTCAAGACTGAATGTCGGATCAATCCGGTTTTCGACCAAACTCTGAAACAACTGCGCTTCGGCTTCTTCCAGCGTCAGCCCTGCCAGCCTGATCCGGCCTACATCTGGCACTGCGATCGCGCCATCATCCTGCACTGTATAGCCTTGTCGACTGTTCTGTGCTGCCAGAAGCCCACTGAGCTCTTGAACAGTACCGCCTGATGTACGCGTCGCCAGCAGCAAAACGTCGCCCACACCAATGCGGTAAGGGCCAAGGGCTGCGGCTGGCGGCAACCGTGTAGCCAGCACTGTAGGGCGTTGTTGCTCGCTCAAACTGGGCGGAGGGGCCGCACCGGCACCGCGCAAAGCCGAAGGGCTGCCGGCATTCTGAAAAAAAGCCTCTGGGATGTTCTGTGGCGTGCGCGTGTCACGGTTTGCAACCAAAACGGTTTCCGTCGTCAGGGGCACGATGCGCACTTTCCCGCTGGCTTCCGTCACCTGCGGTGAAATATAGGCCGCACCACAGGCGCTTAAAAACAGCGCAGCGAACGCCACAAGCGCCCATCGTAACATTGGACTTCTCAATTTCATGCCTCTGAAACGCGGGGTTGTTATCGCGAACCAAAACAGTTCTACAAAGTAAACGGGCGGGTCAAGAAAGGGCCCACCCCAAGATTAAATCCCGCTTGTGGATTTAATTCGTTCCAGTCGTACTTGAACCCGAGTCACCACCAGCCACGCTGACCAAGACCAGCACACCAAGAGCGATGGCGATGTATGTATAGCCGCCAATAACAGTGGTTGCGCCCACTGCTGTTGTTGGAACGGTTTCAACGATCCTCTGTTCTTGAGCGATAGCCGCAGTGCCTGCCAGCGACAAAGCAAATGCAAGCGGGAGAAGTCGTTTCATAGTTAAAATCCTCTTGTGTGTGAGCGACGCAACCGAAAGGCTATCTACATCTTGACTGCATTGCAATCGGTAGAGTGTCGCTGTCCCGTTCACTACGCCCTCAAATGGGCCTAATTAAGTATATTTACCCTTACATATCCGATTTCCGATGAAACCCACTGACGTGATTCAACGATAAAGCCGTTGTCGTTAAAATTGTATGAATTCTCAAAGGAAAACGTTGCTGAGTGACAGATTTCAACTGCAGATAAGTTGCGTTGCACCGTGACATCACAGACAAAACTACGCAGGTCGGTGTGGTTTTCGCCATCAAGATATCTGTGAATCCTGACTGCGGAGGTTGATCCTTGCTTCAATGCGGCAAGGGTTTCAGAAATCTCGGCGGTCATCAGGTCAAAACCGAAGCCTCTTGTGGCAACAACAATACCGTCTCGGAGACTAATCGAAACCCCATCTGCTGTGAGGTATGTATCAACTCCCTGATTGGTATTAACCAAGGACAGAACCGCGACAGCATCGCGCGTCGGAACTTCAAGGATCAAAAGACGCGTCCCTGCTTGGGCAAGTACCTGAGGCGTCAAAGACGCACGCAGCATGTCGGTATCAATGGCTTGTGAGGTCTGTGTCTCTGCCGCGCTATTCAACACATCAGACAGCTTTGGAAGGCCCGTTTGCATCGTGCCGCAGGCGCCAAGCCCGAGAAAGGTGGCAAAAACCCACGCTAATTGCTGAATGCTCATCGCCAGAACCTCCCCCAACTGCCCCGCAGGTCATTATCGTGATACCCGCGCACAGCCTCATAGAGGCGGCCACCGACGTTCAGGCGTGCGCCCCCGTCCCGCGTCAGGGGGCGAAGCAGGATTTGTTCGGTGCGTCTGGAAGGTTTGCCAAAAAAGTGCTCAAACGGAATCGAAAATCGTAGACCTTTATCAAACGATCCTTCGCCAAAGTCATCGAATGACACATCAGTGAAGGTCGCAAAGGCCCCTACCCGCCAACCATTGTCGAACTCACGATCAAGCGTGATGGTCGCGCCATAGTCACCTGCCAGATAGCGGCCCACATCAATCTGGCCGTGAAAGTTATTTTCAAACGCATAATAGGCCGAAGCATGTCCGGTCACGACATCATAGTCGCGAAAACCAAAGAGTTGGTCATAGTCACGTTGCCTGACATAGTTCAGTTCTAGCCCGACACCCAAGCGGCTTTCGACAGGTTTCCACAGCAGCTCGGTTGAGAGCCCACCGTACATTTCCTCCAAATAGCCGCCCGTGATGCGGCCATAGTAATCCGGCGCAACATTCACTTGATACGTGGCCGTCAACTGCGCCAAAGCCGGGTCGCCTTCTGCGGCGTACATCGGCCCGTCTGTTCTGACACGCGGAATAACAGAATCTGACTCGCGCCCGTCTCCGACATTGCCTGCCAGAGGTTTGCGCAACTTGCCCGCAAGCGCCAATCCGGGGGCCAGATCGTATGTGGCCGATAATTCAAGCCCGATATTCGCACGGATCGGGCTGTCGGGATCAAAATAAGAGGTGGCAAGATAGGGTCCAAGCCGCCACAAAAACCGCGGGTAGAGCGCCTCATTCAGCGTCTCGCCGTTTCCAATTGCGGCAGCATCCCCAATCTGTGCGCGCGCATACGACTTCCACGCGTTATCAGGTGCAAATTCAAGCGCTTCGACATCAGAACGGCTGATCCGGGTGGCCGAGGCTCTGATGCCACCGACAACCGGAACAATGATAAAGTCTTCAACTGAAGCTGGCATGATCTTTGTTAAGATACGCGCTGTTCGCCCAATCGCTTCGGCACCTGATAGGTAGGTTCCATTGCGCACCAAAACCGTGACCGAGGTCGGCGCAATCGTTAAAGCCTCCAGCGTCATCCCTTCAAACGCGAGCAAACGCGCTACGCTATCGCGTAGAATGGCCGTCCCGTCGGGTTGCTGCGTCCAGCCAAAGGACCGCTCTTGCCCAAGCGGGCGCGGCACAACCGGTGTGGGGCGCTGGCCTGTGCCGCCATTTGCCCGTGGTTTTCTAGGGTTCAATGCAAAGGTCAATCCGGCAGCAAACTCTGACCCATAAAGATAGTGGGCCTGAAGCATCGCGTTTTCTGAGACGGTATAAGACAGTCCGAAATTGAGCGGTGAAGCGCGGTCAAAGAGATCCCTTTGCGCCGTCCGCTCGGGTTGATAGGCGTCAGAGGAATACTCGGCCAAAAAGCTGAGCCTGTCTGTCGCCTGCCACTTCACGCCACCGAAAAAGGCAGCATCCCCGCGAAACCAGCGCGCGCTTTCAATCTGCCCTCCGGTGCCGGTAAAACCGCCGGGCCGTGTCTCAAAGCGGTCATCCACGACGCCAAGAGGGTTTGTGAAGCCATCAGCCGACCCAAGCCGCCCCCAGCCGATACCGCCGGTCGCTTCGATCGCAGGTGTCACCTGTTTGGTGGCCACGATGTATTCCGACGAATACACCCCCGTTCCAATGAAATCCCTTAGGCCGATTGCAATTTCGGGCATGATTTGCCGCTCATCGACCAACCTGTACTGCAGATCAAACGACCGGTCATAAAGGCCATTCCCACCCACATCAGGTGCGTTTTCAATGTTTGAATAGCGAAAGCTACCTGCCAAGCGCGGCATTATCTGAAAGCTGAGTGTCGTGCGCGTCGAGCCTGCAAAATGGCTGAGCGTTGCTGCCAGTTCAGCATCTTCAGCGCTGCGGGCGCTAGGCATATCAATCAAGCCGGGTGTGCCATAAAGGTTGTACTGATAGTTCCGATCCTGCGCATGTAGCGCAGGCGCCGCAAGCAAGAGCAAAGTGCAACCGCTGCAAAGGCAATAGCGCCAATTGTCACCGAAAACACCTTTACCAGACTGCATCATTTTCCCTCGTGTAGCTTTGAAGCGGGTATATCTTGCCGTCTGCAAAAACAATACTTATGCGTGTAGTGCCCATGCCGCTGGAAGTTGACCCGCGAAGACATTACGTACCAATCGGGGTGTTTG
>JALQUF010000067.1 GCA_023263855.1 Yoonia sp.
CACAGGCCAAGGAATGGTTCGATCTGGACGGAATCGGCAAATCACCGGCCCGGTTCGATTTCAAAAAGCTCGAGAACATCTGCGGCCAGCATATTGCCGTCGCAGACGATGCTGCACTGCTGCAAGAAATGCAGGGTTACCTTGCGGCAACAGGGGCTGAGCCGTTCACCGAGGCACAAAAAAATGGCATGTTGAAAGCAATGTACTGCCTCAAAGAACGGGCCAAGACTTTTCCGGAACTGATTGAACAGGCTCACTTTGTTCTGACGTCCCGCCCGGTTGTACCGGACGAGAAGGCTGCAGCCAATCTGACTGATGTATTCCGTGGTATACTGGCAGAATTGACGCCGCAGTTGCAAAATGCTAGCTGGTCTCGTGACATCCTGGAAGGGGTCGTCGCATCCACTGCCGAAGCTCATGACATGAAATTAGGCAAGCTGGCCGGGCCATTGCGCGCGGCACTCGCAGGACGCGCGGTTTCACCCAGTGTGTTCGATATGATGTTGGTCCTGGGGCAAGATGAAACCATCGCCCGCCTTCAGGATGCCAGTAGCTGAAACCTGTTCGTTACGAATAGCAGCTATCCGGATACCAACGACGAATGATGCCGCTGTGTCGTCACCAGACGCAGGACCGAGAGGGAATAAATATGGCCGACAATACTGATACCGCAAAGCTGACGCTCAAGGGCAAAACCTATGATTTGCCCGTGCACTCGCCCACTGGCGGACCTGATGTGATCGATATTCGCAAGCTCTATGGGCAGGCTGATGTCTTTACATATGATCCGGGCTTCACGTCCACGGCCGCCTGCGACAGCACCATTACATTCATTGATGGTGACAAAGGCATCTTGCTGCACCGTGGCTACCCGATTGATCAATTGGCGAGCAAATCGCACTACCTCGAAGTATGCTATCTGCTGCTCTATGGTGAGCTGCCCTCAGCCGAAAAGCTGGAAAAATTCGAATCGCTCGTGACCAATCACACCATGATCCACGAGCAGATGCACAACTTCTTCCGCGGTTTCCGCCGCGATGCGCATCCGATGGCGACCATGGTTGGTGTCGTTGGTGCGATGTCGGCATTTTACCACGATTCAACCGACATCAACGATCCGCACCAACGCGAGGTTGCCACGATCCGCTTGATCGCCAAGATGCCCACAGTTGCGGCCATGGCGTATAAGTACTCCATCGGGCAGCCTTTCGTGTATCCGCGCAACGATCTGGATTACGCAGCAAACTTTCTGCACATGTGCTTTGCGGTGCCCGCAGAAGAATACCATGTGAACCCGATCCTCAGCCGCGCGATGGACCGGATTTTCACGCTGCACGCAGATCACGAACAAAACGCATCGACTTCGACCGTGCGTTTGGCATCTTCGTCGGGCGCCAACCCCTTTGCCTGTATCGCAGCAGGCATCGCCTGCCTTTGGGGCCCTGCCCACGGTGGTGCGAACCAGGCCTGTCTTGAGATGCTTAAGGAAATCGGCACCGTTGACCGTATTCCTGAGTTCATCGCGCGTGCGAAGGACAAAAACGACCCCTATCGTCTGATGGGCTTTGGACACCGCGTTTACAAAAACTTTGACCCACGCGCGACCGTCATGAAGGAAAGCGCCGATGAGGTGTTGGAGCTTTTGGGCGTCGAGAACAACCCGATCCTTGCCACCGCGAAGGAACTGGAAAAAGCCGCTCTGGCGGATGACTATTTCGCCGAGAAAAAGCTGTTCCCGAACGTGGACTTCTATTCCGGCATCATCCTCGAAGCGATGGGTTTCCCCACATCGATGTTCACGCCGATCTTTGCACTGGCGCGCACTGTGGGTTGGATTTCGCAGTGGTCCGAACAACTGGCCGATCCACAGTTGAAGATTGGCCGCCCACGCCAGCTTTATCTGGGCGAGATGCAGCGCGACTATGTCGACATCGAAAAGCGTTAAGCATTCAGGGCCGCCTTCGGGCGGCCCTTACATCTGATGACCCTTGTCACTGAACGCCTGATCCTGCGCGCCGCCAAGCCGGGCGACCTGATGGACCTTTACGCGATCTTCAGCGACCCGCGCGCCATGCGCTTTTGGTCGACCCCACCCCATAACAGCCTGGCGCGCACACAGGAAAACCTTGATCGCCTGATCGCATCAGCCGTGCGCACGCTCACGTACTTTGTGATTGAGGTGGATGGCCGCGTTATTGGCACCGCAGGCATGCACAAAGCCGATGAGGTGGGCTTTCTGCTGCATCCCGATTATTGGCGCCAAGGGATCGTCACCGAGGCGATGACCGCCATTATCCCTTACCTTTTTGCAGTCACTGACCACGCCCAACTGACAGCAGACGCCGACCCAAGGAATGCAGCCTCTGTCGGCCTGCTGCAATCATTGGGGTTCCGCGAAACGCACCGCGCCGAGCGCACCTTTTGCATCAACGGGGCATGGTCAGACAGCGTGTATTTTGCGCTTCAACGGCCTTCGTAGACTGCTTTGCGTTTTTCCAAAAACGCGACAACGCCTTCTTGGAAATCCCGTGTCTTGCCGCAGCGCCCCTGCAATTTCGCCTCAAGCGCCAATTGATCATCCAGAGAGTTCTCGAATGATCCACGGATCGCTGTTTTCAGCTGGCGGTAGGCCACGGTCGGCCCTTGGGCCAGATGCGCCGCGCGCGCCTGCACATGCTCAAGGAATGTTTCGGCAGGGGCTGTTTCATAGATCATGCCCCAGTCACAGGCCTGCTGCGCGCTGATCTTATCTGCAAACAGCGCTGCCCCCATCGCCTTGGCCGCCCCGATCTGACGCGGCAACCAGTAGGTGCCGCCTGCATCCGGGATCAGGCCAATGCGCGTGAAGGCCTGAACGAAATACGCATCTTCGGACGCAATCACCACATCCGCCGCCAATGCAAGGTTCGCCCCTGCCCCGGCTGCCGGTCCGTTGACCGCAGAAATTGTGGGCACACGGCAATCAAAGATCGCCTTGAGCATCGGCACATATTCATCGCGCAAAGTGCGTTCCAGATCGAGAGATGCCGCGTTGCCACCGTCACCCAGATCTTGCCCCGAACAGAACGCCTTGCCCGCCCCCGTCAGCACGACAACCCGCGCATCCTTTTCCGCAGCCTTCACCGCATGGGTGATCTCGGCGCGCATCTGCGTGTTCAGCGCGTTCATCATATCGGGGCGGTTCAGGGTGATCACCGCAACAGAATTACGAATGACAAGAGTGATGGCCTGATAGTCCATGCGCGGAATCCTTTTTAAGCGTTTCGCGTAAGGTAATGAACTGATCAGTTTAGGAAAGCCCTACGGGGCGTCACGACCCCAATATTTTCTCTAATTCGGCTTTCTCAGCCTCGGACAGGCCTTCTGGCGCCGACCGCTTGGCCCGGATGGTAAACCAGCCGATGACCAGCGCGATCAACAACAACACTGGCGCGGCCAGCCACAAGATCAAGTTCGCGCCACTGGTGTCAGGACGCAGCATCACGAACTCGCCATAACGCGCGACCATAAAGTCCAGCGCCTCCTGGTCCGTATCGCCGGCCAGCATCCTTTCACGCAACACGATCCGCAATTCCTGCGACAAAGCTGCATTACTTTCGTCGATGCTCTCATTGCGGCACACAGGGCAACGCAGTTCCTGCGACAGTGTCCGTGCCCGCTCTTCCAGGACGGGATCGTCCAGCATTTCCTTGGGGTCAACAGCCCAAAGCGGGGACGCCAGAAGCATCAGGATGATCACCAAGCGCTTCATTCGGCAGGCACCCCCTGCGGTGTCTTGCGCGCCGAAGACGCCCCAACACGCAAGCGCCTGTCAGACAAAGAGAAGCAGCCACCAAGCGCCATCAGCATGGCCCCGCCCCAAATCCAGTTGGCAAATGGTTTGAGGTAGATACGCACAGCCCAGCCGCCATTTTCCTGCGGATCGCCCACGACAACATAGATGTCGCGGACCACACCATTGATGATGGCAGCTTCGGTTGTTGGCATATTCGCCACGGGATAAAAGCGTTTCTCGGGGTGCAGATCGCCCACCTGACGGTCGCCCCGCCAGACCGAAATATCAGCCATTGTCGTCAGATAGTTCGGTCCTTGCAGTTGGTTCACATCATCCAGCCGGAACTCAAATTGGCCCACGTCCCAGCGATCACCGATCTGGGCAACGCGGATATCCTCTTGCTCCCATGCCAGCATCGCCGCAATACCAAAGATCGTGACACCCATGCCGATATGCGCGGTGGCCTTGCCCCAGTCCGCACGCGGCAGGCGGCTCATCCGGCGCAACCGGTCCATCAGGCCGTCGCGCCCGCTGCGAACCCACAGATCCGCGATAGCCCCGCCAACAACCCAGACACCCAAGGCCACGCCAACGGGCCCAAGCGCGGAATTGCCACTTTGGATCGCATAGGCCAATGCAGCCATAGCGATTGCAAGAACAAACCAACCCACAAGCGGCTTTGTCGCACGTTTCAGGTTCGCGCGCTTCCACGCCAGAAGCGAGCCCAATGGCAAGACAATCGCCAGCGCCACCATGAAGGGCGTAAAGGCCGCATCAAAGAACGGTGGCCCCACGGACAAGGTACGGTCGAACAACAGTTCGGCCACCAGTGGCCAGATCGTGCCGATGAAGACCACGAAACAACTGACAGACAAAAGGATGTTATTGAGGATCAACGCGCTTTCACGGCTGACGGTCGAAAAGACGCCCTTTGATTCCATCGCACCCGCGCGGGCCGCGAAAAGCGTCAGTGCGCCGCCAAGGAACACCGCCAAAATGATCAGGATCAACATCCCTCTCTCGGGGTCATTGGCAAAGGCATGCACCGAAGTCAGCACGCCCGAGCGGACAATAAACGCCCCCAGCAGCGAGAAACCAAACGCCATGATCGCCAACAGGATGGTCCAGCTCTTCAAGGCTTCACGTTTTTCCACCACGATGGCCGAGTGCAGCAAGGCCGCCGCGATCAGCCATGGCATAAACGATGCGTTCTCAACCGGATCCCAGAACCAGAAGCCACCCCAGCCCAATTCATAGTAGGCCCACCAAGAGCCAAGTGCGATACCGATGGTCAGGAACATCCACGCGGCCAATGTCCACGGGCGCACCCACCGGCCCCAGGCCGCATCGACGCGACCTTCGATCAGGGCCGCAATCGCGAATGAGAAAGACATGCTCAGGCCCACATAGCCCAAGTACAGAAACGGTGGATGGAAGGCCAAACCCGGGTCTTGCAACAGCGGGTTCAGATCACGCCCGTTCAACGGAGGGATTTCCAACCGCAAAAACGGGTTGGATGTGAATAGGACAAACGCAAAGAACGCCACACCGATTGACGCCTGCACCGAAAGCACACGCGCCCGCAAGCGTGCAGGCAACCCATCGCCGAACCATGCCGCACATGCCCCGAACAGCGTCAGAATAACCATCCAAAGCAGCATAGAGCCTTCGTGGTTCCCCCAAACACCCGTGATCTTGTAGATCATCGGCTTGTCGGTATGGGAATTGAGGTAAACCAACTGGACCGAAAAGTCCGAGGTGACAAAAGCCCACGTCAGCACCGCGAAGGAAAAGGCGGTCAGCAGGAATTGCGCCGTTGCCGCAGGTTCAGCCATCGCCATCCAGCCAGCATTGCCACGGTGGGCGCCAACCATCGGCACGATCATCTGGACGATGGCAACGCCAAAGGCCAGAATCAATGCAAAGTGTCCAAGTTCTATCAACATGCCGCAAACATAGCCGATAGATTACAAAGGCAACATCCCTCACCGTTCAAATTTGCGGTACATTTTGGCGCACCGTCAAATCGCCAGCCCGCCTTGCACGGCATAGGTGACCCCAGCCATCAAAAGCCCGCCAATCACCAGACGGACCAGCCATTTCAAAGTATCCTCAATTGCGCCCAATCGGGTGGCGACATTCGCCCGATGCACGTCATCAACCGCGTTGCGCATCTCGAGCGCGATAATGCGGCGCTCCAGCTGGCCTGTGCTTTCAGTCTGCATTTTCAGCGCGCCAATCTTGCAAAGCAGGGTTGGTGCGGGCCTCTGCCGGGGCTGCGGGCTGGCCCTGATGGGCCGCTAAACCCAGCGCCACAGACCGTTGAAATTCTTGCGCTTTCACCTGATGCCGCGCGCCGAAGTAAAAGCTGACAATCGCCCCCATCAGCCACCACAGCGGCTCAGGAACAATCGCGAGCCCCTCCATCCCTTGTCTGAACTGCGCGGGCTGCTGCATTGCCATGACAAACAGCCAGATCGTCCCCAGCGCCAGCGCCGGACGCGGCAAACGGTTCAGTCCATCAACCAAGCGATCAAACACGCCGCGGCGGGGATGCACGAACTCGGCCGCAAACTGTGCAAGACTGTCCGACCGCGCCGAGGCCGCGCGCACAGCGCCATTCTCGGCATTTTCACGAAACACCTGCGCCGTTTCCGCAACCACGTTGCGCCCATCGCCAAAAAGGAAAGTCGTTATGCCTGAGATTAAGCCCATTGTGCCACCCTCGCGCGATGTTCCGCATCTGTCAGGTGGTAGCGTGCCGAAATGAACTCTTCCGCGCGCTTGATCCAGCCCCCTTTGCCGCCATCGCGTCTGCGGGCATATTTGCGACTGGCGGGGCGACGGTCGGCCAGATCGTAATAATAATTGCGCCGGGCGATTCCGTAGGCATCCACCAGATGATCGGGCGCTGCTGCAAGCGCCTGCTTGACCGCAGCAACCGTCTTGGGGCCAATCACCCCGTCGACGGCCACCGGAATGCGCATATCGACCAGCAACCTTTGCAATATTTTGACGGCATTGGCACCAGCATTGACGTACATATCAAAGACAGTCGCGTGCAGTGGTGCTGGCAGGCGATCAATCCTTGGGCCGCGAAAATAATGCTCGATGAAAATAGAGACCGCATGCGCCCGCGTCAGTACACGCACATCCGCATCGTCAACGTGCCCGTCCTGCGTCAGATCAAGGCCCAGACGCCGCATGGTATGCACCGTCACGCCATATTTCGTGGAACCACCGGGATCAGCAGGATCGTTCACATAGCCGCCTTCGCGAACTAAGATTTCTTGCGCAATTTGGGTGACAGTTTGCATCTTTGCCCCTTCCATTAGGTCAGGGCAAAGAGTGCAATCTATAGGTTAATTGGTGACGACAGTACCGTCCGGTTCAACATATGTGCCCTGCTCTTTGAGGGCATCAATCACCTCAGAGGGCATGTAGGTTTCGTCATGTTTTGCAAGAATTTCAACAGCTTCAAAGCGGCCGTTAATGTAATTTCCTTGCGCCACCATCCCTTGTCCTTCTTCAAACAGGTCCGGCAATATCCCGGTGTAGACAACCGGTACAACCGATCCACCGTCGGTCACAGAAAAGCTGACCTGCTCGCCCTGACCGCGCACAAGCGAGCCTTCGGCAACCAGCCCGCCAATGCGGAACCGCTCATTGGGGGGCGGTGGTGCTTCGGCCACCTCGGAAGGTGAACGGAAGAATTGGAAACTATCGTCTGGCAGGAACCACAAAAGCACCAGTACCAAGGCCAGACTGATCCCCGCAAGTGAAATCACCTGCACGCGGCGGCGCTTCTTGAGGCTTTTGAGACCACCACTCATGGGAACACCGGCGCCATCATCAGGCCCTCTGTCTCGGGCAGGCCCAGCATCAGATTGGCATTCTGGATCGCTTGGCCCGACGACCCTTTGGTCAGGTTATCCAACGTGGCCACAACAATTGCGCGGCCCGGCACACGATCGGCCACAACGCCGATATGGCAAAAGTTCGATGCCCGGATATGTTTGATAGACGGATGTTGTCCCATCGGCAGTACCTCTATAAACGGCTCGTCCGCATAAGCTGCGGTCAACGTATCATATATAACCTGTGGATCGCCTTGAACATAGGTGGTCGCCAAAATGCCGCGGTTTGCCGGAATCAGGTGCGGTGTGAACTGCACCCGCACTGGCCGCCCCGCAACGTCCGAGAACTCCTGATCGAACTCGCCCAGATGCCGGTGCGTGCCGCCAGCGGCATAGGCATGGGCGCCTTCTGACAGCTCTGCATGCAGTAAATTCTCTTTCAAACTGCGCCCCGCGCCCGAAACAGCCGCTTTGAGATCAATGATAATCTGGTCCAGATCAATCACCCCCGCCGCAATCAGCGGACGCAGCGCATATTGCCCCGTCGCGGCATTGCACCCCGTGCCAGCCACCAACCGCGCCGTCTTGATCTGGTCGCGGTAGAATTCGGTCAGGCCGTAAACCGCCTCTTTCTGCAAATCCGGGACCGCGTGGGGTTTGCCGTACCATTTCTCATAATCAGCGG
Source organism: Yoonia sp. (assembly GCA_023263855.1). Classification (GTDB taxonomy): domain Bacteria; phylum Pseudomonadota; class Alphaproteobacteria; order Rhodobacterales; family Rhodobacteraceae; genus Yoonia. The sequence continues at coordinate 8,318 of JALQUF010000067.1, forward strand.
GGTCACGCAGCCGGAAATCGGCGGAAAGATCCACGATTTTCAGACTTGTCGGCAGCTTTGCGATCACAGCCTGCGACGTGGCGTGCGGCAAAGCGCAAAACACAAGGTCGACACCGCTCAGGTCCAGATCTTCAATCGTGGTCAAGGTGGGCAAGTCTAGATGGCGCAGATGCGGAAACACATCGGCCATGGCCATGCCCGCTTTGGAGTTGCCAGACAGCCCGGAAATTTCAAGGCCGGGGTGCGTTGCGATCAGGCGCACCAGTTCGGCGCCAGTGTAACCAGAAGCGCCCAGAATGGCGACGTTGTAGGTCATGTCTTGATCCCTTGGGATGAATTGTCTTGGAAAGGGTTATGCGGCGTCAAAGGTGATTTTTCGTCGCAGAAACTGCGTCGCCCGTGCCGAGACTTGCGCCGGATTACCGGTTGTCAGAAACGCAGATTCTGTGCCCGGCCCCACCATCGCGGGGCGGCGTTCCAGATAATCCGCAAGACTTTCGGCCACCAGTTCGGCTTGGCTGAACACTTTCACATCCGGACCAAGCGCCGCTTGGAATTGCGCCGCCATCAACGGGTAGTGCGTGCAGCCCAAGACCGCCGCATCCGGCTGGGGCATCTTGCGCTTTAATGCCTCGACATGGCTGCTGACCAAAGCTTCGGCCAGGATCATATCGCCTTCTTCGATGGCATCCACGACACCGCCACAGGCTTGTGCCTCGACATCCACACCAATCGCGCGGAACGCCAGTTCTCGCTGGAATGCGCGACTTGATACGGTCGCAGGGGTCGCAAAAAGCGCCACATGCTTCACATCCACTTCCCGCGGGGGCGAATTGTCGCCCCACTGGCGTTCTGTAAGCGCCTCGATCAAAGGCACGAAGACACCCAACACGCGCTTGCCCTCGGGCACCCAGCCTTCCTGCATCCGGCGCAGGGCCGCAGCCGAGGCAGTGTTGCACGCCAAAATCACCAGATCGCAACCTGCATCAAACAGACGCTGCGAGGCTTTTGTGGTCAGATCGTAAATATCATCAGGTGTGCGCACGCCGTAAGGTGCATGGGCGCTATCCCCCAGATAAACCAGCGGCACGTCAGGCAAGCGTTTCGCCACGGCATCCAGTACCGTCAACCCCCCTAGCCCACTATCGAATATGCCCACCGCCATTGCCGCGCACCTTGTATTTGACTTCAAACTCATGGCCCAGATGGTTCGGGTCCACCGGGCTTGGGCTCAACTCATACGTGGCTTTACGCAGGAAATCCATGCATCCTTTGGGGTCTTTTTGGAATTGGGCCAGCGCCTGACTGGTAATCGGTTCGCCCACCACAACGCGGACCGGTTTGTTAATCTTGGCCCGGAATTCGCGAATGAACATGCCTGTGCGCAGGGTGCTGTGAATATGGCTGGCCAGTTGAAACAGTCGGCTGTTGTGCCCTTCAAAGAAAACCGGCACGACGGTTGCACCGGATTTGGCAATCATCTTGGCCGTGAATGTCCGCCAGCTTGGGTCCATCGGCGTAGAAAACGGCGTGGCCGAGGTTGACACAGTCCCGCCGGGAAAAATCCCGATCGCCCCGCCTGATTTAAGATAGTCGACCGCTTGACTGCGGGTCTCAAGGTTCAGTTTGGCTGCCGCTTTGGTTTCATCAAAAGAAATCGGCAGAATAACTTGTTCAAGGTCCGGCGCACGCCGGAAGATCTGATGCGCCAAGACTCGAAAATCATTCTGGCGGCGTTCAGACAGGATACGCCCCATCATCAGACCATCCAGAATGCCATAAGGGTGATTTGACACAACAATCAGCGGCCCGTGCTGCGGAATGCTGTCCAGCGTGCCGCCGATCACCTCAAGATGCACGCCGTAGCGGGCTGTCATCACCTGCCAAAAATCCGCGCCTGCCGCGATATCGGAATCATAGCCGCGGGCCTTGCGGATCAGGCCCAGTCGGCCTGTCGTATTTTCCAAAAGTCGAATGACAGCGCGTCCACTGCGCCTTTTTGCAGAAGATGCGTAAGTGATGTTGCGGGCCACTTGGCGTTCGGTTGCAGACATAGGCCGCTCTTGGCTGGTTATCGTTGCGCGCTGCATATCACGCGCGCGCAACAATCCTATGACAATCTGCGCTTATTCTGCGGCTTGTTGCAGCGGCGCGGCGCGCAAGACCGCCAACAACTCTTCACGTCGCTTGGCTGCTTTGCGCGCGTTTGCCTCTTTCACTGGGCCAAAACCACGAATTTCACGGGGCAAACCGGCCAAGGCAATCGCGGCATCGCGCGTATCAGGGCGCAGGATGCGCAGCACTTCGGCCATATCCGCCTCATACTCCTTGATCAGCGCACGCTCCATCCGCCGCTCGGCTGTGCGCCCGAACGGATCAAACGGTGTGCCACGCAGCCATTTCAGCTTGGCCAGTTTCGGAAAGGCCGAGGCCATCCGCGCACCATATTCCTTTTTCACAGGGCGCCCGTCCGGCCCTGTTTTGGTCAGCATCGGCGGGGCCAGATGATAGGTCAGCTTCAGATCGCCATCAAACTCTGCCTGCGCCTTTTCCCGCGTCTGCGTCAACAGGCGGGCAACCTCATATTCATCTTTGTAGGCCAACAGCTTGTGATACCCCAAAGCCACTGCCTCGCGCAGCGGTTGTTCATCACTGAACTGGTCAACCAGCTTGCGATACCGCTTGGCCAACCGCTTGCCTTGATACTCGGTCAAATGGGCTTCGCGGAACGCGATTTTGTCGTCAAGCGCCTTTGGCAATGACACCACATTCGGCGTCACCAAAGCCGCCGCATCTTGTGGATGCAAATAGGCCCACCGCCCCAATTCAAACGCCCGGATATTGCGGTTGACGGCGGCACCGTTCAGCTCAATGGCATGCAAGATCGCCTCGTAACTGACTGGAATTGCACCCATTTGCCAAGCTGCGCCAAAAACCATCATGTTGGAGTAAATGCTATCCCCGAGCAGCGCCTTGGCCAGATCAGAGGCATCAAACAGCGCCAGATGACCTGCTAACCGCGCCTCAAGCGAGACCTTCAAAGCCTCTGACGGCAACCGGAATTCCGTGTCGCGGGTAAAGTCACCTGTGATAATCTCGTGGCTGTTCACCACGCCTTTTGTGCGCCCGCTGCGCATCAGGCCCAGCGTTTTAGCCCCCGCAGACACCACCAGATCGCCCCCGATCAGCGCATCACATTCGCCCGTGGCCACACGGATCGCGTTAATGTCGCTGGGCTTTTCACCGATCCGGCAATGGATATGCACCGCACCGCCCTTTTGGGCCAGCCCTGCCATCTCCATCATGCCGGCACCTTTGCCGTCGATATGGGCGGCCATCGCCAGCACCGCACCAATCGTAACAACGCCTGTGCCACCAACGCCGGTGATCACGACATTATGGGTGCCATTGATTACGGGCAGGTCTGGATCAGGCAGGTCGGGCAATGCGACTTCTGCTGTGGCTTCCTTGCGGATCTGTGCGCCTTCAACGGTCACAAATGAGGGGCAGAACCCTTTGACACAGGAAAAGTCCTTGTTGCAGGATGATTGATCGATCGCCCGTTTGCGGCCCAGTTCGGTCTCGACCGGTACGATGGACACGCAGTTGGACTGCACCCCGCAATCGCCGCAGCCTTCACAAATGTCAGTATTGATGAATACGCGCTTGTCGGGATCGGGAAACTGTCCGCGCTTGCGCCGGCGCCGCTTTTCGGCGGCACAAGTCTGCACATAAACAATGACAGACACACCTTTGTATTTGCTGAACTTCTCTTGCACGGCGGGCATATCCGCACGCTCATGCACATCAAGCCCCTTGGGGAACCGGTTCAGATCAATGTCTTCTTTTTCATCGTAAACCAGCGCGATGTTGCGCACGCCCATTGCCTGCACTTCGCGGCAAATCTGATCAGCGGTCAGCCCGCCATCATTGCCTTGTCCACCGGTCATGGCGACCGCGTCATTATAGAGGATTTTATAGGTGATGTTGGTCCCCGCCAGCAGCGCAAAACGGATGGCCTGCACACCAGAGTGGTTATAGGTCCCATCACCCAAATTCTGAAACACGTGGTCGCGGGTCGAGAACGGCGCCTCGCCGACCCAGTTGGCCCCTTCGCCACCCATCTGGGTAAAGCCAACGGTTTCGCGGTCCATCCACTGCACCATGTAGTGACAGCCGATGCCCGCATAGGCGCGTGATCCTTCAGGCACTTTGGTCGAGCTGTTATGCGGGCAGCCCGAGCAGAAGTAAGGCAAGCGTTGCGCCAGCTCAGGCGCATTATCAGCGCGGCGCGCCTCTGACAGCGCCGCAAGACCAGCCTCAACCCCGGCCGAGCCACAGCCCTCTTCAACCAGAATACCACCCAGCTTTTCAGCAATCACAATCGGATTCAGATCGGCCTTGGTCTGGAATATTTCTTCGCGCTGCCCTTCCGAGTGCTCATCGCCTTTGTGCCAGCCGTAAACACGGCGGCCGCGACGGTCATCGAACAGCGCCTCTTTTACCTGCACTTCGATCAGCTTGCGCTTTTCCTCGACTACGACAATCAGGTCGAGCCCTTCGGCCCATTCATGAAACGACGCCATGTCCAGCGGCCAGACCTGACCGACCTTATAGGTCGTGATCCCCAGACGCTCGGCCTCGGCCTCATCAATGTTCAACAAGGACAGGGCGTGCTGCAAATCCAGCCAGTTCTTGCCTGCGGCAACAAAGCCGATCTTCGCGTCAGGCTTGCCCCATTTGCGCTGGTCCATCTTGTTGGCCCGGCTGAATGCCTCGGCGGCAAAGCGTTTATGGTCAATCATCCGCGCCTCTTGCAGCTGCGGCGTATCAACCAAACGAATATTAAGCCCATCTTCGGGCATCGCGATATTTGGGCGCACAAAAGACATCCGGTCAGGGTTGCCATCCACCACGGATGTCACCTCGATCGTGTCCTTCATGGTCTTCAGCCCGACCCAAACACCCGCAAAGCGCGACAACTCCCAGGCATAAAGGCCATAATCCAAGATCTCCTGCACACCCGCAGGCGACACAATAGGCATATAGGCATCGACCATCGCCCAATCAGACTGGTGCAAGGTGGTCGAGCTTTCGCCGGTGTGGTCATCGCCCATCGCCATGATCACGCCGCCATGAGGGGACGTGCCCGCCATATTGGCATGGCGCATCACGTCGCCAGACCGGTCCACGCCAGGGCCTTTGCCGTACCACAGGCCAAAAACGCCGTCATACTTGCCCTCGCCGCGCAGTTCCGCCTGCTGGCTGCCCCACAGGGCGGTCGCGGCCAGATCTTCGTTCAAACCAAGCTGAAAGGTAATCTGAGCAGGCTCCAGCACGTTCTTGGCGCGGGTCATCTGCATATCGACTGCACCCAGCGGCGACCCGCGATAGCCCGTCACATAGCCTGCCGTGTTCAGACCCGCTTTTTCATCGCGCGCACGCTGCATCAGCATCAGTCGGACCAAAGCCTGCGTACCGTTGAGCAGGATTTGATCCTTGCTCAGGTCATAACGATCATTAAGCGACACATCCTGATGGCTCATTTCGCACCTCCCCGCGCGTTAAATCAGTCCCGCTCATTATAGGTCAAAAAGACTGACCTACAAAGCAGAAAATAAATGCGCGTCCCGTTTGCATAAATACACCTTCTGCGCGTAATGTTCTGTCAACGATAGCGATAACAAACGTGGTGGCAGGGCGATATGGACTGGGACAAGCTAAGAATATTTCACGCCGTCGCTGACGCGGGATCGCTTACGCATGCGGGCGATACGCTGCATTTGTCGCAATCAGCGGTCAGCCGCCAAATTCGCGCACTCGAAGAATCACTGAACACCACGCTGTTTCACCGCCATGCCCGCGGGCTGATCCTGACCGAACAGGGCGAGCTGCTGTTTGACGCCACCAAAAGCATGAACAAACGGCTCGAGGCCGCCTCGGCCCGTATCCGCGACAGCGAAGAAGAAGTCTTTGGTGAACTGCGCGTGACGACAACAACAGGCTTTGGCACGCTCTGGCTGGCACCGCGCCTGCCAAAACTGTATGAACTTTACCCTGATCTGAAAATTGACCTGATGCTGGAAGAGCGCGTGCTGGACCTGCCCATGCGCGAAGCAGATGTGGCCATCCGCATGAAAGAACCCTCGCAGGCCGACCTGATCCGCAAGCGGCTGATGTCGGTGCGGATGCGGCTTTATGCAACACAAGCTTATCTGGAAAAGAACGGCACGCCCACAGACATTGACGATATGTCCAGCCACCGGTTGATTTGCCAAAGCCTCAATTCCATTCAGGTGGCGGCCGGCGCGACATTGCTCCAGCATCTGATGACAGCGGACATTCCAAACACATTTACTGTGAATAACTACTTTGGTGTGCTGCAGGGCGTGATCAACAACATCGGGATCGGCGTTCTGCCCCACTATTTGACCGAAGATTTCCCTGACCTTGTGCGCGTGCTGCCAGAACTTGAAAGCGGTGAAGTGCCGGTTTTCCTCGCCTACCCCGAAGAATTGCGCCAATCCAAACGGATCGCCGCGTTCCGCGATTTCGTACAGGACGAAATTTTCACACACCGCCGCAGAATGCGCGAAAGCGCTGAAAGCTGAAGTCGCGGCCCGAAGCCCCCACTCGGGGCAGATCGGCGATCGCACCGTAGCTATGCGCAAAACACATAGCGGCTTTGCGCATTACTACCGTAAGTTTTTCTTGAATGGTCAAAAAACGGGCCCTATTTGGTGTCTCGAAGGCGATGATGCCTAAGCGCTCATCATCTTCACCTCCCTGTTGGACTACGCCGGGCCTTGTGCCCGGCATTTTTTTTGCCGGCCACGCGGCCTGCGATCCCCGGTATCATCGCCCGATGCACCCGAAAGAACAGGCAACCGGCAGCCAAGACAAACACCTCCCTTTCCCTCTTACGCGCAACCCCGTAAAACACGCGCGACTCAAGCCCCGGGGGACCAAGATGCAAGAGCCAGCCATCACCGAAGACCTGATTGCAGCCCACGGGCTGTCGCCGGACGAATACCAGCGCATTCTCGAGATCATCGGACGTGTCCCCAGCTTTACCGAACTTGGCATTTTTTCGGCCATGTGGAACGAGCATTGTTCCTACAAGTCCTCCAAGAAATGGCTGCGCACCCTGCCCACCGAAGGGCCGCAAGTCATTTGCGGACCCGGTGAAAACGCAGGCGTGGTCGATATCGGCGACGGACAGGCGGTGGTGTTCAAAATGGAAAGCCACAACCACCCCAGCTATATTGAACCCTACCAAGGGGCCGCCACAGGCGTGGGTGGCATCCTGCGCGATGTTTTCACCATGGGCGCACGTCCGATTGCGGCGATGAACTCGCTGTCTTTCGGCGAACCTGACCACCCTAAGACCCGCCAGTTGGTCAACGGCGTCGTCGCAGGCGTCGGTGGGTACGGCAACTGCTTTGGTGTACCAACTGTAGGTGGTGAAGTCCGCTTTGATCCCGCTTATAACGGCAATTGCCTTGTCAACGCTTTCGCCGCAGGGCTGGCTGACGCTGACAAGATTTTCTACTCGGCCGCCTCGGGCATCGGCATGCCGGTCGTCTATCTTGGCGCCAAAAC
>JALQUF010000068.1 GCA_023263855.1 Yoonia sp.
ATATGTCGCCCACATGTCGTAGCCGAAGATGTTTGCTAGGTTCGCAGTTCCAAATGACCATCAGCAGGTTCTCAGGGCAGCCGGTGTTGCGGAGCTTGCCTTTCATACGGTGGCGGAGCGAGTGCATGGTGATCAATGCACACTGTTGGCACGAAGCTATTTTGGATGAAGGTGTATGTTCTCGCTGATAGACATCTATGCGCGCTGCGATATGCCAAAGAAATTCGCACCACAGCGGGCGACTATTGACTTGGTTGGAAAGTCAGCTTCGTCCCGCAAAGCTGACCTTTACACAACAAAAAACGCCCACCAAGAGGTGGGCGTTTTCCGTAATCTCTTCTCGACCGTATCGCCTTAGCGACGCAGGCCCAGACGCTTGATCAGGTCCTGATAGCGGGCTTCGTCTTTGGACTTGGTGTAGTCCAGAAGCTTGCGACGCAGCGCAACCATTTTCAGCAGACCACGGCGGCCGTGGTTGTCTTTTTTGTGGGTCTTGAAGTGCTCTGTCAGTGTCGCGATGCGGCTGGACAGGATAGCGACTTGCACCTCGGGGGAACCGGTGTCGCCCTCTTTGGTTGCAAATTCCTTCATGATCCGTGCTTTTTCTTCAGCAGTAATCGACATCGGGGTCTCCTTATATTTAAGGGTGAATGGCACGATCCGGGATGTCGTCCAGAAAGGCCCGTGGAGGGTCCGTGCAGGCAAAACCTACGCAGATGCGCCGCAATAGGAGGATTCTGCGCAAAAGGAAAGCAATTTTTAGACCGCAACCAATGCGATCTGGCTCAGATCAAGATCTGTCAGCGCTGGGAAAATCGCCACAGTCATACCATCAGCCAGCAGGACCAAGCCCAATTCGGCCTCGGCAGTACGCAATATGGGTGCCTCGCCTTCAAAAAAGATCTCGATCACATCCTCTGCGGCATCAAAATCCTCGACGATGACCTCGTTGTCGGGGAGCAGCGCAAAGGTATCTGCACCCGTCCCACCATGCAGTCTATCGGCTGCCCCACCCTGCAGGATATCATCGCCGGCCCCGCCATTGAGGTAATCCACATCTGCATCGCCGCGATCGTAGAGAACATCCTGCCCTGCACCGCCGTGCAGCGTATCCGCGCCCTGACCACCCACCAGCGCGTCATCGCCCAATGACCCCAGCAGCGCATCGTCCCCCGCGCCGCCCATCAAGACATCTGCACCGCCACCGCCGTTCAGCGCATCATCGCCCGCGCCTCCAGCCAGTACATCATCACCCACATGCCCGTTCAGCACATCATCGCCGTCGCCTGCATCAAGCACGTCATCACCATGCCCGCCATGCAACGTATCATCGCCCGCACCGCTGGCCAGATGGTCATTGCCGTCTTCACCATCCAGATAATCATCGCCAGCACCCGTTAGGACGATGTCATCAAGATCGCCCGAAAAAATCACGGTGTCATCGTCACTCGGGTCGATCAATGCATCGATTGTTTTCACCTCGACGCCAGGATCGTCATCCGCAGCAACGTCATCATCCTCTGGCGCATCCACCTCATCAGTGTCCGACACCACAAAGGCCGCCAGAGCGACCCCCATTATCCCAATAAAAGCGAGCATTGTACCAACCTGTTACGCACCGAGTCGCCCCCGACCCCGACGGCGATGGGATAGCATGAGGTCCGCGCAAAACGGTGCAGAATCTGAACAAAAGGTTAATGCGCCAGAGGGTCTATTCCGCGTCCCAAAGGATCGGTTGCTGCGCATAACTGATGTAGAGCGGATGCTTGGGATGCCCGTGTTTGCTGATCCCCAGCGCATAGAGCGGTTTGCCCGTCTGCCGCAAAAGGGCTTCGGTCTGTGGGCCGCGCGCCAGGTGCGTCCCGTGCGTGCCCCAGGCCGCAATGATCTGATCGGCCCATGCCGCACCTTCAAGGATAGCTGCGTCGTTCCCGGGGCCCACCGGATCGGCCGCCTTGCGCATCTTGAAGGGATCCGTATCGCGCCATGCGAAAATATTGGTAACTTGAAACGCGCCAAAACCCAGCGCCCGCGCCCGCCGCTCACACCGTTCTACGGTTGGATCGTTCTGAACTTCTGTGGCCTTTGACGGATTGAGCATCACAAACAAAACCCGCTTGCCTTGCGCATCCCAAGTGCGGGTCAGCGCATAGCGATACCGCTCGCAATCAGAATAGGTCGCTGTTGATGGCGCGTCGTCTTTGATATGCGTGCGCGTGATCACCTAGGCCACAAACACGCGCGACGGCTGCAATTCACCCCCACGATAGGTGCCCACAGCAATGGCTTTGCCTTCATAAGAGGCCCAGACCTCTTCGCCAAACGCCACATCCGAGGCAATCACGGCCGCCGGGTTGCCATTGCGCAGCTTCGCCACGCTTTCAGCAAGGCAGCGGACCTCGGGCAAATCGGCAAGGCCAATTTCAAGCGGCTGCAAATAGGCATCAAGCGCGGGTGTCTTGGCCATCGCCTCGACCTGCGCCAACGTCACCCCTTCGGTCGCCTGAAATGGTCCAGACCAAATGCGGCGCAGGGATTTGACATGCGCATAGCAGCCCAGCGCCTTGCCCAAGTCACGGGCAATCGACCGGACATAGCCGCCCTTGCCACAGGTCATTTCCAAGACCACATGATCTTCGTCAGGGCGGTCAACCAGCAACAGTTCCTCAACCCACAAAGGACGCGCGGCAAGCTCCATTTCCTCGCCATCGCGGGCCTTCTTATAAGCCCGTTCCCCATCCACCTTCACGGCTGAAAACTGGGGCGGCACCTGCATGATGTCACCGACAAAGGCACCCAATGCGGCCTTGATCGCCTCATCATCCGGGCGCAGGTCAGACGTGGCAATCACCTGACCCTCGGCATCGTCGGTGTTTGTGGCCTGACCCAAACGCACGGTAAAGGTATAGGCCTTCAACGCCTCGGTAATGAACGGCACGGTCTTTGTCGCCTCGCCCAAAGCCACCGCCAAGACGCCCGTCGCCTCAGGATCAAGCGTGCCTGCATGACCTGCTTTCTTGGCGTCCAGCGCCCAACGCACTTTGTTCACAACCGTGGTCGACGTCATGCCGGCAGGTTTATCCACCACCAACCACCCCGAAATATCACGGCCCTTGCGTCTGCGTCCCATGTCGATGCCCTTCCTAGAATTGCAGGCTAGCTAGTCGGAACCTCACAAAGGGTCAATGACTGGCGGATTTGTGGCGCACCGACAGGATTTACCCGCCTTCCAACACCTCTAGAAAGGCTTCGCCAAAGCGTTCAGCGTATTTGTCACCGATCACGCGGGTCAGGTTGTCCATATCCGCCCCGCGCAGTTGCGCGACCTTGGCCAGCATCGAGGCTGAACAGCTCATCGGTTTGTCGGCTCCGTGCGGGCCACGGTTGAGTGAGGCCTGCACTTGCATCAGGCGGTCGTAAACGGCGCCTTCATCGCGTCCGGCCAGTTTGCGGCGCATCGGATGCACGTCTTCAACCGCGCCCGCGATCACCGCCAGAAAATCCCGCCCGTAGGTTTCAAGCTTCTTCGCGCCAACACCGCCGACATGCGCCATGTCGTCCAGCGTCATGGGGCGCTTTTCGGCCATCTCGATCAGGGTGCGATCATTGAAGATAATATAGGCCGGTACATTCGCCTGTTCGGCCAAATAGCGCCGCTTTGCCTTCAGCGCAGACAGCAAGGGGGCGTCTTCGTCGCTGACCAGCATCCGCACCTTAGGGCCAGTGCCACGCGCCGCTTTGATCGTGTCGCGGCGCAATTCAATCGTTGCTTCACCGCGCAGAATCGGGCGCGCATGTTCCGTCATCCGCAAGGCCCCGTGGCGTTCCCGATCAGGGCGCAACAGATCATGTCCCATCATCTGCCGGAAAATCGCCTGCCACTGGCGTTTGTCATAATCCTTGCCAACGCCGTAAGTCGGCAGACTGTCATGCCCGCGCTGCTGAATCTTATCCGTGGGGTTGCCCAGCAAGATATCAATCAAGTGTCCGGCGCCGAACCATTCTTCGGTGCGCAGGGCAGCGGACAGCGCCATGCGGACAGCCGTGGTACCATCAAACACCTCGGCGGGTTTATCGCACAGATCACAATGGCCGCAGGGGCCCGGGCTTTCGCCAAAATATTCCAGCAGGTTCTGCCGCCGACAGCGCAGCGCCTCAGCCAGGCCTAGCAGTGCATTCAGCCGACCATGATCAGCGGCACGGCGTTCGGGCGGGGCCAATCCTTCATCAATTTGCTGCCGACGATAGCGGATGTCATCCGGCCCAAACAGCGTCAGCGTTTCTGCAGGCGCGCCATCACGGCCCGCGCGCCCGATCTCTTGGTAATAGGCCTCGATCGACTTGGGCAGGTCTGCGTGGGCGACCCAGCGGATATCAGGCTTATCAATGCCCATACCAAAAGCGACTGTTGCGCAGACGATCAAACCGTCCTCTTGCTGAAAGCGGCGTTCAACGATCCGCCTGTCTTCGGCTTCCATCCCGCCGTGGTAATGGCAGGTGCTATGGCCCGCGTCGGCCAGCGCCTTGGCCAGAGTTTCCGTCTTTGCCCGCGTGCCACAGTACACGATGCCAGACTGGCCTTTGCGCGCAGCCGCGAAGTTCAGGATCTGGTTGCGCGGGCCGTCCTTGACCGCGAAAGCCAAATGGATGTTCGGACGGTCAAAACCGCGCAAGAAAGTCGCGGGCTGCTGACCCGCAAAAAGCTTTTCAACAATTTCATCGCGTGTTTCGGCATCTGCCGTCGCAGTAAAGGCAGCCAACGGCACATCCAACATGCGTTTCAGCTCACCAATTCGCAGATAATCGGGGCGGAAATCATGGCCCCATTGGCTGACACAATGCGCCTCATCCACAGCGATCAGGCTAATCCCCGCACGGCGCAGCATGTTCATCGTCCCTGCCGTGGCCAGACGTTCAGGCGCCATATAAAGCAGCTTCAGCCTGCCTGCCTCAAGCGCGTCCCAGACAGCATCTGTTTCCTCGGGCGTATTGCCGGACGTCAGCGCCCCGGCCTCAACACCGGCTTCGCGCAAACCGCGGACCTGATCGCGCATCAAGGCAATCAGCGGTGAAATGACAACCGTCACACCATCTCTGACCAACGCAGGCAGCTGAAAACACAGGGATTTACCGCCGCCCGTTGGCATGATCGCAAGCGTATTTTCACCTGCAATCACCGCATCGACGATTTCCTGCTGACCCGGACGAAAGGCATCAAAGCCAAAAACGTCACTCAGAAGTGTTGTTGTGGACACGGCCTATCCTGCTTGTGCGATTTTGCTGCTCTTGAGCGTTACAATCCCACGCTAAGATTCGGTTCACAAGAGGGGGCCATGCGGCAAAATGCAAAAGGCCGGCACCCGAAGAACAGTAAGAGAGACGTCTTCTTGTGTTCAGTCGGCAATGTCGTTTTCGCGCTGTGCAACTTTGCTGGCGCTTTCCGCGCCCACCAGACTATTTTCCAATACAGAACCGCAGTCGAAGCCTTCGCCAAATGTAAGCCGTTGTCGGCGTCTGCAATAGAAGCGGTAGCGACAGCAAAGCCTGCACCAATCACAAAAATGGTGATTGTTTGGACCGCCAGTTTGAAGCGTTGCCAACCCCGGTCACACCCCGTAACCCTGTTGGTTCAGGAGGAACGTGATGGGCGAGATCATTTTAGTCCGGCATGGACAGGCGAATTCCGCTGCGACCGACGAAAAAAGCTATGATCGGCTGTCCGATCTGGGGCACCAGCAGGCCAAATGGCTGGGTGATTACCTGCGCGACCGCGAAGGCCGCTTTGACAAAGTCATCTCGGGCAGTTTGCGCCGCCATAAGGAAACCGCCGCCGGTCTGGGCTACCAAGACCCCCACATTGACGCGCGCCTGAATGAAATGGACTACTTCAATCTGGGGCAGGCCTTGATGGACGTCCATGGCGTGCCCTTCCCCGGCCCTGACGAATTTGCCAGCCACGTGCCACAGGTTATGGAAGCCTGGCACAAAGCCGAAATCATGGGAGTCGAAAGCTTCGCCTCGTTCGAGGATCGCGTCACCTCTGTGCTGCAAGAGGCCGCCAGCCCGGGCGTGCGCGTTCTGTGCGTGACCTCTGGCGGGGTCATTGGCATGATCATTCGCCATCTGCTGAACCTTGACCCGACCCGCATGGCCCACGTGCTGTTGCCCATCATGAACAGTTCGCTGCACCGCGTCCGCGTTATCCCACAAGGCCCGATCCTTGCCAGTTTCAATGCGGTGCCGCATCTGGACCGCGATGACCGTCTGCATGCCCAGACGCATTACTAAGGACCAAAGGACAATCGCTATGCTGAAGCTGCACTACGCCCCGCGCACAATTTCCGTCGCTGTCGCTATCATTCTTGAGGAATGCGGTATTCCCCATGAGCTGATCCGGGTTGATTTTGCGAACGCCGAGCAAACAACCGACGCCTACCACCGGATCAATCCCAAGGGGCGGGTGCCCGCGCTGGAAACCCCGGACGGGGTTCTGACCGAGACCCCTGCGATTCTGGAATATATCGCCCCACAACTGGTACCGGACACGGCCTTTGCCGCCGCCAAGATGCGCGAGTTGATGTCCTACCTGAACGCCACCATGCATCCGCACCACGCCCACGGCATACGCGGCGAACGCTGGGCAGACGAGGAAAGCTCTTTCGCCGATATGAAGCGCAAGATGCCCCAGCGGATGCAGGAATGTTCTGCCTATCTTGATGACCTTCTGCCAAAGCTGCCCTTTCACGCCGGCACGTTAGAAGTCCTGTCGGACGCCTATCTTTATGTCGTGCTTACATGGTTGCCCGGTGATGGGGTCGACATTACGCACTATCCCGCCCTCGCTGCGTTCCAGCACGAGATGAACACACACGCATCCGTACAAGCGGTCTTTGAAAAAGGAATGCTCTAATGACGCATATCTGGGTTCGTTCCGAAAGCCGCCCACACGAAGAACGCGTGGGTCTGACACCCCAAGGCGCCGCCCAGCTAATCGCTGCGGGCTATCAGGTGACAGTCGAGCAAAGCACACAGCGCAGCCTGCCGATTGCTGATTATATCGCTGTGGGCTGCGCAACCGCACCCGAATTTTCCTGGGTGAATGCACCCGATGACGCGATTATCTTTGGCCTGAAGGAGCTGCCGGAAGACGGCACACCCTTGCGCCACAAACACATCATGTTTGGACATGCCTATAAGGGCCAACCGTCCGGGCAAATCCTGCTGGACCGGTTCAAGGCGGGCGGAGGCACGCTTTATGATCTGGAATATCTGACCGATGAAGACGGACGCCGCGTTGCAGCCTTTGGCTATTGGGCCGGATACGCCGGGGCGGCTGTCGCGTTGATGTCCTGGCTGGCGCAACAGAACGGCAAAATGGCCGCGCCTGTCAAAGCCTATCCCAGCGCCAATCACCTGCTGATGGAACTGCAAGAAGCCCTCATGGCGCTTGGAACCGAACGGCCGACCGCGCTGATCATCGGCGCTTTGGGGCGGGTTGGGACAGGGGCCGCAGACCTGTGTCAGGCGATGGGTGTGGCCACAACCAAGTGGGACATGGCAGAAACCGCATCCGGCGGCCCCTTTCCTCAGGTGCTGGCCCACGACATCTTTCTCAACTGTATCCTTGCACGCCCCGGCACGCCGGTCTTTGTCCCGGCCAGCGCAAAGACGGCGCAACGCACACTGTCGGTGATCGGCGACATCGCTTGCGACCCCGATAGCGATTTTTCACCCATCAAAGTCTATGATCGCACAACAACGTGGGATGCACCTGCACTGCGCGTCCATGACGCCCCCGTGCTGGATGTCACGGCCATCGACAATCTGCCCTCGATGCTGCCAGCAGAAAGCAGCACGGACTTTGCCGAACAGCTATTGCCGCATCTGCTGACAGTATCGCGCATTGATGAAGGTGTCTGGGCCCGCGCCAAAGACTGGTTTGTGCGGGCGACAACCTAAGCAAAAAAGCGTCAGCCAAGCACCCTACGCAGGCCGGTAAAGATCGTCCTCGGCCTCGGACGGGTCAACACCAAGCGCGGCCATACCAGCCTCTAGGTGGTCGGCCAAATGAGGCGAGCCCTTCAGGTAGTCCGCTGTCGGCGTTGTCGCCTCCCGCCCTGCAGTGGCAAGCGCTTCGGCCAGGTCTTCCGGCTCGAAACTGCCGCGGCCAATCCAGAAGATCGCCACCAGCCCAATCTTTTCGTCGTCATTCAGCTGATCGACAAAGCCATCAAATTCATTTTCAGCCCGGTCAAGCTCGCGCGCGAGAATGATCACTTCGGCAACTTTATCAGCGGTGATTGGTAACATCGGATGTCCTTTTTGCCCTCAACCTGACCGATCAAGACAGGTGCAGCCTTGATCTGGCGCAAGCAAATCCAGTTTTGCGGCGCATTACTTTTTGTCGCGCGCGGCTTTCTCTTCTTTGGTCAGCTTGTTGTTCCAAACATTGTTGCTCAGACCAAGCTCTGCCGCCAAAGGTTTCGTCTTGCCGACACTGACCTTGCCACCCTTGTTCAGGAACTCCTGAATAAGCGCGTCGTCAGTGGTTTCTTTGGGTACATGTTTCATGGCACAAAGCGTAGCCCAGTCGCACGTCACGGGCAATGGCTACTGCGGCAAAACAGGGCTTTCAGTGTCGCACCTGCATTGCGCGATTGGTCAGGATTTTTCCAATTTGCGAAACAACAACGAAAGCCCGAAGCACAACACAAAATAGAACGCCGCTGTCGTCAGCCACGCCTCAAAAATAAGCCGGGTTGAAGCGACAAGCTCTACCGTCTTATAGGTCAGTTCCTGCACCGAAATCAGCGAGATGATTGAGCTGTCTTTGATCAGGCTGATAAACTGGTTCGCCATCGGCGGCACCACTTTGCGCAAGGCTTGCGGCATGATGATATAGCGCATTTCATGCACCCGGTTCATGCCAACCGCGCGGGCCGCTTCGCGTTGACCATCGGGTATCGATTGAATGCCTGCGCGCACGATCTCGCCCACGAATGCTGCCTCAAACATTGCCAGAACGATCACCCCCGAAATCAGCGACGGAAAGCGGCGCATATCGCCAAAGAAGAATTCCCAAACCCCCGCATTGTCGCCCCGTGCAATTCCACGTGACCATGCGTTCAGGTTCAGGGCGTCAATCAATTGCTGAGACAGGAAAAAGAAGAAGATAAAGATAATCACAACAGGGGGAATGTTGCGCAGCAATTCCAGATAAGTCCGCGCCAGCAGCCGCACCGTCAGGTTTTCCGAGCACCGCGCGACACCCAAAAGTGTGCCAAGAATAAGCGCCAGCACACTGGCATAAATACTGATGCGGATCGTGGCGACCAGACCCTGCAACAACAGGTTCGCGAACCACTCTTGCCGGTCTTCGCGGTAGCGCAAGATGTAGTCAGGGATCAGTTCCCAGCGCCAATTGTAATTCAGCGCGCCCTGCATGCGCAAAACGACAAATATTGTGATCCCCGCCAATACGGCGAGGATCACCCAGTCAGGCCAAGTGAGGCGTTTCAACACGTCTGGCCCTTACTGCGCGACTTGGTCTTCCCAGTCGTTGCCTTTGAACCAATAGTCATTGCGCTCTTTCAGCCAACCGTTGGCCTGACGCACAGAGATCCAGTTGTTGAAAAAGTTCAGCGCGTCGATGTCACCTTTGCGCACGGCAAAACCTTCGCCCGTGGCAAGGAAAGTCTGATCAAACGGGACCGACAAGATATCAGGATAGCGGCGCGCCTCGATCGAAGGGGTCGGCTCTGCTTGCATGTTGGCATGGGCGTTGCCGTTCAGCACTTCTTGCGTCGCGGCACCATCCTCATCAAACAGCAAAAGCGTTGCTTCGGGGAAAAGCTGCGCAATTGTGGTCGCTGGCGTACCGCCGCGCCGCGCGGCAAAGGTCACGTCGGGGCTGTTGTAGTCCTCAAGCGTGAAACCTTCGGTCATGGCTGTATTCGCCAGAATGGTCAGACCCGAGTAGGCGTAGGGTTGGGTGAAGTTAACGGTCAGGTTCCGCGCTGGCGTAATCGACATACCCGAAATGATCACGTCGAAATTGCCGGATACCAGTTGTGGAATAATCCCATCCCATGCCGTTGGCACGAATTCGACGTCAACGCCCATATCCTCGGCCAATGCGCGGCCCACGTCGATTTCAAAACCGATCAATTCACCGTTCACATCGCGCATCGACCATGGCGTAAAGATCGACAGGCCAATGCGGATCACACCGTCTTGCTTGATCTGCTCGATCACCGATTCAGAGCTGAGCGATTGTGTCGCCGTCTGGGCCATGGCAGGCGCTGCAAATAGCGTGCTTGTCAGGGCGGCAAACGCCAATCCCAGGGCGTTGGACATTATTTTTCGACGTGTCATAGACATAGTATGTTCCTTGTGTGGTTATCGTCAGCGTAGGGGTTGAAACCGCCGCTCGAGCAATGAGACGCCGAACGACAGAATAAGGGTCAGGACCAGATAAACGGCCGCGACAGTGAACCAGATTTCGAAACTCATGTAGGTTTCCGAGATGATGTTGCGCCCGACCGTCGTAAGTTCTGCGACAGCGATGACACTGACGATGGCGGATGACTTGATCAGGTGAACAAGTTCACCCGTAAGCGGCGGCAGCATAAAACGCACCGACTGGGGCAGTATGATATAGCGGTACGCCTGCGCCCGGCTCATCCCGATCGAGGCCGCGGCCTCCCATTGGCCTATTGCGACCGAGTTGATGCCGGCGCGGAAGATTTCAGAAATGAGCGCGGAATGGAAAACCCCAAGCGTCAACACAGCCGCCAACCACCGATCCAGCCCAAAAACCGGGCCAAGCACGTAATAGAACAGGTAAAGCAGAACCAGCAGCGGGATATTGCGGATAAATTCCAGATAGCCGATCGCCACACCGGTTCCGACAACCAGCCCGGACAGCCGCAGCAGCGCGACAGCAAGGCCCAGCATGATCGCCAAGGCGAATGACGCGACCGAAAGCACAATGGTGGCCCACAGTCCGGTCAAAATCTCGCCTGCCTGAAATCCGTCATCCGTAAAAGTGTAGATGTAGCGGGGCACCTGATACCATTGCCAGTTATAGCCCATCTGCTGCGCACCACTGTAGGACAGCCAGCAGATCATCCCGACCACAAAAAGATATATCCCCACGGCCACCGGCGTGGCATTCAGCACGCGGTTCAGGGTCAGCGGACGTGCGGCGGACTTCATCTAGTGATCCAGAATCTGATCAAGGAAAACACGCGCCCGCGCACTTTGGGGGTTGGTAAAGAACGTCTGCGGCGGAGAGACCTCAACAATGCGCCCCGCCTCCATGAACACCATCGTATCGGCCACCTTGCGGGCAAAGCCCATTTCATGGGTGACAACAACCATCGTCATGCCTGTTTCGGCCAGTTCCACCATGACATCCAACACCTCGCCAATCATTTCGGGGTCGAGCGCCGATGTCGGCTCGTCAAACAGCATCACCCGAGGCTCCATGCACAGCGCCCGCGCAATCGCCACGCGTTGCTGCTGCCCGCCAGACAGTTGTGCCGGGCGTTTATGGGCCTGTTCCGGGATGCGGACACGTTCCAGATATTTGCGGGCCGTGGCCTCGGCTTGTTGGCGGTCCAGCTTGCGCACCTTCATCGGTCCTATGGTCAGATTCTCAAGCACGGTCAGATGTGGAAAGAGGTTGAACTGCTGAAACACCATGCCAACATCCTGGCGCAATTGCCGGATCTGGGGGCTATCAGCCGAAAGCACCACACCATCGACGGTCAACTGCCCGCTATCGTGGGTTTCTAGGCCATTGAAGCAACGAATAAGTGTCGATTTCCCGGAACCGGAAGGGCCACAAACGACAACCCGCTCACCCTGCCGCACTGTCAGACTTACATCTGTCAAAGCTTGGAAATCACCGAATGATTTGCCGATATGTTCGGAGACGATGATTGGCGGTTGTTGCATTATTGTTATTTTCCCCTTCCCTGCGATACCTAAAGTTGAAGGGCTGTCAGACAACCTGTCGTTTACATAATTATAGTTTTCAGTCCAACCGCCGTTATGCAGCGCTCACAAAGACTGGGGCTGGAACAGACTTTGGATTTGTATTTAGCCTATCGGTATCCTTGAAATGACCTAATAACACTAGTCGATCACTACGTAGAGCGCATCTGTCGGAAGTGTTAGAACCAGCGCATCATTGCGCTGCGATACAGCCACAGATCCTGTCGCCATGCCATTTGCATCAAGGGCCGTTGCACGTGACAGCCCGGTGTTTCGGATGGTCAATGTGGCATCCACACTGTCTATTTGCCATGGTGCTTCTCCAAACGCCGTAACCTTCTGTGCCGGACCGCTTTCATGATCAGCCGGCTTCGCGCGCCACCCCGTCGGGCGGGCAATGCTGTTGATCTGTACCAACAGGCGGGACGCTGTTGCTATAGGCTGGCCATCCAGCGGAACGACAATAATGCTGGCATAGTCCGCATCGCTTTCGATGGTGACGTCTTGCAACACAAAAGCAGCGCGCGATGCCAGCGCACCAACCACGCCTTGGGCGCTTGGCGCGTCCAGCGTCACCACCCCGTTGCCCCAATCCCATGACAACTGCCTGGTCAGGCTTGTCAAAACCCGCTTGTCGGTATCGATCAATGCGTCGATGTCGGGATGCACGTAGTTGGCAGCATCACTACCGAAAACAACCTGAACTGGCCCTAAAAGAAAACTGAAAGGGCTGACTTGGGACAACTGCGATGCTTGCTGCGCAAGCACCTCAGGATCCTGATCACGATTTGGATCGTAGCCCTGCCCTGCAACAACCATGGGCGCAGAACGGGACCAAAGTGCCTCTGGCGTACGATGTTCGATGACAACCGGCGGGGCCTGCTCAATCAACCCAAGACGGAAAATCAGCGCAGCGGCGGGGAAAGCACCCATCTGCTGGGGCGTTGATACAAACCACTTGCCGACACTCGGCAGGTACCCGTTGGCACTTTGCGGAGACCGCCACTGCGTGTCACCAGCGGCAAACCAATAACTGGCATCAACCCCTGTCAACGCCTGATAGGCAGCCATCAGGATCGGGCCTTCGGCTTGCTCCCACATTGGTGGCACCCACAGCGTTTCACTGATGATGTAAGGATAACCTGCAGGCTGGCGCAAGGTAATTGGCAGGTCCAGCGGACGGGTCAGCAAGCCATCCTCGCGGAACGTATCACCGGCAACGATGGCCCAGCCTTCGTATTCGCCCTCATGCAATGCGCCAACGTAGCGGTTTACACCAATCACATCGCCGGTCGTGTAGGCATACCTTTCAAGGTCGTCCAGCAGTGCATCGTCTGCCGTACGCCAGTTTCCAGCGTTGAAAAGCTGCGGCGCACCAATGTCATCGCGCAAAAAGCGCGCGACCTCTGCATGCCAATCGCGCATTGTCTGGGTCAGAAACTGCGCTTGGTCCGACAACCGGACCGCAGCCCAGCCCGGATCGGCATCGCCTGTCAGGTGCCAGATGTTCGACAGGGCAATCACACCGTTTCCCCAATCATCGCGCACATCGGCGATCGGACCGGGGGCATCGGCATCACCCCAAGCGTCTTGCGCCACAGCCAGGGAACCGTATTTTTCTGTCAGAAAATCGCCAAAGCGCGCGCCCAGCAACGCCGCCTCGCGGCCCTGAATGCGGTTGAATGTCCAGAACAGCAGCGAATCCTCGTTCTGCATCTGAATGATCGCCAACGCAGGATCATCCTTAAGCGCTAATCCGGTATATGGATTCACGGGGATAAGTGTCTCGCGGAGCCACCCCTTGTAGGCATCCTGCAAGACCGGATCAAAGTAGATCATCCCGGTTAGTCCCGGGCTATCTTCGGGCACCTGCCAGCGCCGTGCTGCATCTGCATGGACATGCTGCGGGTAATAAGGACTAAAGGTGATGTAGATCCCGGCGTCCTTCATGGCAGCAACCAATTGCCAAAGCTGATCGCGCACTGCGTCATCAATGGCCTCAAGCGGCCCACCTGTTTCACCGGCTTGCGGGATCTGGCCATGAAGCCGGACCATATTCACACCGCGTTTTGCAAGGAATCGCGCGTGGTTTTGCAGTTCGGACATACCGAGACCTGCGACATAGGTATTGAGCGCCCAAAACCGGATCGGCACACCATCACCACGCACGAAAGCAGCCCCATCAACCGAACGACGAATAAAACCACTCTCGCCTGCCATATCTTCATTCAAATAGGACAGATCCAAGAGAGCCGTATCTGAAAAGAGATCAGGACCGGGGGCAAAGTCCCATGTCTGAGACGTTTGTGCAGCGGCAAGGGTCGAAAGCAGACTACAAAAGAGTACGATGAAACTTCGCTTCATGGGCAGGCACTCCGGTGTGACTCGATACTTTCAACAAGACCAAGTGTCACCAGATTAGAAATAACCGCAAGCCCAACGCACGACCAGCCTCGGATCAGGCCCGCTTTTCCAGTGTGGCCACGCCCATCACATCCAGCACCTTTGCCTCGATATGTTCGGCATTCATGCCCGCTGTATCATACATCGCCTTGGGGCTGGCCTGGTCAATGAACGTATCAGGCAGCACCATCGACCGGAACTTCAGCCCGTGATCAAAGACACCTTCATCCGCCAAAAGCTGCGCCACATGTGACCCGAAACCACCCACAGCACCCTCTTCGACGGTGATCAGAGCATCGTGTTGGGACGCGAGCTTCAAGATCATATCGCGGTCCAGCGGTTTGGCGAAACGTGCATCAGCCACAGTCGGGTTAATGCCCTTGGCCTGCAACGCTTCGCAGGCTTTCGTCACTTCTTGCAAGCGCGTGCCAAACGACAGGATCGCTACCTGTTTGCCTTCACGGATCATGCGGCCCTTGCCAATTTCCAGCAGCTCCGGGTTTTCAGGCATTTCAACACCGACACCTTCGCCACGCGGGAAACGGAACGCAATCGGCCCATCATCGTGGGCCGCCGCGGTGGCAACCATCCGCACCAGTTCAGCCTCATCAGCCGCAGCCATCACCACAAAGCCCGGCAGGTTGGCCAGAAACCCGATATCAAAAGACCCCGCGTGCGTGGCGCCGTCAGCCCCTACCAGCCCCGCGCGGTCAATCGCAAAGCGCACAGGCAATCGCTGGATCGCTACGTCATGGACGACCTGATCATAGCCGCGCTGAAGAAACGTCGAATAAAGCGCACAGAACGGGCGCAACCCGCCTGCGGCAAGACCAGCGCTAAACGTCACCGCGTGCTGCTCCGCGATACCCACGTCAAAACAACGACTGGCATAGCGTTCCATAAATTTGCTCAAACCGGTGCCATCCGGCATCGCCGCCGTCACCGCGCAAATCTTGGGATCACTCGCCGCATGTTTCAGCAGGCTTTCGGCAAAGACAGACGTATAAGAGGGCGCGTTGCTGGGTGCTTTCTTCTGCTCGCCGGTGATCACATCAAACTTGGCCGTGGCATGGCCCTTGTCACTTGCGCGCTCGGCAGGGGCGTATCCCTTGCCCTTTTTCGTGATCGCGTGGATCAGGATCGGCCCATCGGCGCGAGCCTTCACGGTACGCAGTACCGACAAAAGCTGTTCCATGTCGTGCCCATCAATCGGACCAAGATAGGAAAACCCAAGTTCTTCGAACAGCGTACCGCCAACGGTCATATGCTTCAGCACATCCTTGGCGCGCTTTGCCCCTTCGCGAAAAGGTTCCGGCAGCAAGGAAACAGCGCCCCTGGCTGCTGCTTTAAATTCCTGAAACGGCTCACCCGCATAAAGGCGCGACAGATAAGACGACATCGCCCCCGTTGGTGGTGCAATCGACATTTCATTGTCATTCAGGATGACGATCAGGCGCTTACCCAGATG
>JALQUF010000069.1 GCA_023263855.1 Yoonia sp.
TACCGTTAAATGTGCGGGTAATAGGCCCTACTGCTGGGGCGAATGAGGGAGACCAGGATAATGGCTACAAAACCAATGACAAAAGCGCAGCTTGTTGCTGCATTGGCCGAAGAAACAGGCATGGATAAGAAAGCTGCGGGTTCCGCACTGGACGCCGTGACTGGCATCATCACCAAAGAAGTATCCGGCGGTGGCGCTGTGACACTTCCCGGCGTTGGCAAAATCTACTGCCGCGAGCGCCCAGAGCGTATGGTCCGTAACCCTGCCACGGGTGAGCAGATCAAGAAAGACGCGGACAAGGTTGTCAAAATGACAATCGCCAAAGCGCTGAAAGACAGCGTGAACGGCTAATTGGTCAGGCCTTTGGGCTGATCGGGGTATTGGGGTCGCCAGAAATGGCGGCCCTTTTTGTTGGCGATCGTGATCACGATGATAGCCGACATTGCCCTTGATCGCGTGCTTGTTATGCTGGGCAAACAAACAAGGCAGGACTGACATGAGCGGACTATTGGCACTTCTCGATGACGTTGCGGCGATCGTCAAACTGTCGGCGGCACAACTAGATGATATCGCGGCACAGGCCAGCAAAGCCGGGGTCAAAGCCGCTGGCGTGGTGATTGATGATGCGGCGGTGACGCCAAAATATGTCACTGGCTTGCCCGCGGCCCGCGAATTGCCAATCGTATGGAAGATCGCGCGTGCGTCATTTTTCAACAAGCTGGTTATTCTGCTACCAATCGCGCTTTTGCTGAATGCGTTTCTACCGTGGATGATGACGCCATTGCTGATGATCGGCGGGTCGTATCTGTGTTTTGAAGGGGCCGAGAAAGTCTGGCACCTGCTAGTGCCGCATAAAGAACACGGACCCCAGCAAGCCGAAACGCTGGATGCTGCCCATCTGGAAGAGCAGCGCGTCAAAGGCGCGATCAAGACAGACTTTATTCTGTCAGCGGAAATCATGACGATCTCGCTCGCGCAAATCGACATCGACTCGGTTTGGATACAAGGTGCCGCGCTTGCTGCTGTCGCTATTGGGATCACGGCGCTGGTCTATGGGGCGGTTGCCTTGCTGGTGAAAGCCGATGACCTTGGTCTGTTGCTCAGCGTGAAAGGCAAATTAGCTGCCAGCCGCAGGTTGGGGCGCGGTATCGTCAAATCCATGCCTTCGGTCATGGTGGTGATCGCGACGGTGGGCACCGTTGCGATGCTCTGGGTTGGCGGCAGCATCATCGTGCACGGATTGCATGACCTTGGATGGCATTTACCCTATGAGCAGATCAAACATGTGGCATCCGCTGCCTCAAGCGCGGTTGGGACGGCACAAGGCTTTGTGAATTGGGCCGTCACTGCGGGGCTTGATGGCATCATCGGGCTGATGTTCGGGTTCCTTCTGATCCCGATTGTCACCCGTGGGCTTGTACCGATCACCGGCTGGTTGTTTCCAGAAAAATCCTGATTTTGCGATCCATGCATTCATCTGCATGTCCGTGCTTGCACAGCTAGGGCCTGTCTCCGATAAGGACTTGTCGGGAAAGGACTTACATGGACATCAAAGCAATCGTCATGGGCCTTGCGTTCGCGCTGATGTGGTCGTCGGCCTTTACCTCGGCGCGGGTGATTGTGGAATATGCGCCGCCCCTTTCGGCCTTGGCATTGCGGTTTCTTATTTCCGGGGTGATCGGCGTTGGTCTGGCATGGCTGTTGGGCCAATCGGCGCGTTTGTCCCGCAGGCAATGGACAGGTGTTGTCATTTTCGGGGTCTGCCAGAATGCGCTCTATCTGGGTCTGAATTTCGTGGCGATGCAGACAATCCCGGCGTCATTGGCGGCGATTATCGCATCGACCATGCCGCTGTTGGTGGCGCTTTCTGGCTGGATTGTCTTTGGCAACACCGTGCGCCCATTGGGTGTTGCGGGTCTGATCGCCGGAGTGATCGGCGTGGTTCTGATCATGGGCGCGCGGTTGCAGGGCGGTGTTGATGTCTATGGGCTGGTGCTTTGCATCGTTGGGGTGTTCTCGCTGACCATTGCGACACTTGCCGTTGTGGGCGCATCTTCTGGCGGGAATGTCCTGATGATCGTCGGCTTGCAAATGCTGGTCGGCAGCGCGCTGCTCTGGGTGCCTGCCCTGACGATCGAAGTGTGGGAGGTGACGTGGAACTGGCAGCTGATCGTTGCCTTTGTCTACACCACAATCGTCCCCGGCTTGGGCGCGACTTTGGTGTGGTTCCTGCTGGTTGGACGCATTGGTGCCGTGAAGGCGTCAACCTTTCACTTTCTCAACCCGTTTCTGGGTGTCGCCATCGCTGCCGCGCTTTTGGGCGAAAAGATCGGGGTTCTGGATGTGCTTGGCGTTGCCATTATTGCAGGCGGTATTCTGGCGGTGCAACTGTCTAAACAGTAGGGTGGGTGCAAACCCACCTTACCCGATCTGCCCGCGCACGCCCCCGGTCTGCCCGCGATCCAGCAGCAGATGATCCAATATCACACAGGCCATCATCGCCTCGCCCACCGGCACGGCGCGAATACCGACACACGGGTCATGGCGGCCCTTTGTGACCACTTCGGTCGGGGTACCGTCCATCCGAATTGATTTGCGTGGCGACAAGATGGAAGAAGTCGGTTTGACCGCAAAGCGCACCACAATATCCTGCCCCGTGCTGATCCCGCCAAGGATGCCCCCGGCGTGGTTCGATGAATATTCCGGCCCGTTCGGCCCCATGAAAATCTCATCGGCATTATCGCGTCCGGTCAGCGCGGCAGCGGCCATGCCTTCACCGATTTCAACGCCCTTCACTGCGTTGATCGACATCATCGCAGCCGCCAGATCAGTGTCTAACTTAGCATAAACCGGCGCACCGATGCCTGCGGGCACACCACGGGCGACAACCTCGATGATCGCACCGACCGAATTGTGATCGTCCTTGCGCAGCCATGCCAGATAATCGTTCCATTCCGCTGCCGCCGCGGCATCGGGGCAGAAGAAATCGTTCTGGTCAATCTGGTCCCAATCCACCTTGGCGCGGTCAATTTGCTTGGTCCCCATCTGGGTCATATAGCCTTTGATCTGCACACCCGGTGCAATCGCCTTGATCGCCTCGCGTGCCACACCACCCGCCGCGACACGCGACGCCGTTTCACGTGCGGACGACCGCCCGCCACCGCGTGGATCGCGTAGCCCATATTTCTGGTGGTAGGTGATATCCGCATGACCGGGCCGGAATGTATTGAGGATATCGCCATAGTCCTTCGACCGCTGGTCGGTATTTTCGATCATCAACTGAATCGGCGTGCCGGTTGTTCTGCCCTCATAGACACCTGACAGGATTTTCACCGCATCGGGTTCATTGCGCTGGGTGGTGTTCTTGTTCAGACCCGGGCGGCGCTTGTCCATCCATTGCTGGATCATCGGTGCCTCAAGCGGCACACCCGGCGGGCAGCCGTCTACCGTGGCACCCAAGGCAGGCCCATGGCTTTCACCCCAGGTGGTGAAGCGAAACAAATGACCGAAGCTGTTGATCGACATGGGCACTCTCCCTTTGCCGCTTGGGTCTAGCGGGCGTGACAATCAGGCTCAAGTGCTTTCCCTTGCCCTCGCCTCTATTCCAGATTAGCTAAAGCTTACCTCGGGGGGCCAACTCTGGCTGAGATGCAATCATGCGGACCCGTTGAACCTGAACCGGTTAAGACCGGCGGAGGGAAGGTTTAGCAATCCCGCTATCCCCCAATCCGCCCGTCGCATTTGGAGGATACGATGAAAAATACCACCTATCTGCCAGTTGTTGCGGGACTTGCCCTTTGTGCCACAAGCGCAATGGCCGAGACCCCAGTACTGCAAGTGATGACCTACGACAGCTTCGTGACCGAATGGGGTCCCGGCCCCGCGATCGAAGCCGCGTTTGAAGCGGAATGCGCCTGTGATCTGCAATTTGTCGGCACGGGCGATGGCGCGGCTCTGCTGGCCCGTTTGCAGCTTGAGGGTCCACGCACCGAAGCCGATATCGTACTCGGGCTGGATACCAACCTGACAGCCGCCGCACGCGAAACCGACCTTTTTGCGCCGCATGGCGTTGCAGCCGACCTTGATTTGCCGATTGCATGGACCGACACAGACTTCCTGCCGTTTGACTGGGGTTACTTTGCCTTTGTAGGCAACGCCGGTGCAGATGCGCCGACATCATTGCGCGCATTGGCTGACAGCGACACCAAGATCGTGATTCAGGACCCGCGTTCATCGACCCCCGGTCTGGGCTTGCTGATGTGGGTCAAAGCAGCCTACGGCGATGAAGCCCCCGCACTTTGGGCCGGTCTTGCCGACAACATCGTCACCGTCACCCCCGGTTGGTCCGAAGCCTACGGTATGTTCCTTGAGGGCGAAGCCGATGCGGTGCTGTCCTACACCACCTCACCCGCCTATCACCTGATCGCAGAAGAGGACGACAGCAAGGTCGCGTGGGCCTTTGACGAAGGCCACTACATGCAGGTCGAAGTGGCAGGCAAAGTGGCAGGGACTGACCAGCCGGAGCTGGCCGACCAGTTCCTGGCATTCATGGTGTCCGACGGGTTCCAAAGCGTGATCCCCACAACAAACTGGATGTATCCGGCGGTGACGCCAGCAGGCGGTTTGCCGGAGGGTTTTGAGACACTTCTGACACCCGCACAATCCTTGCTTTTGTCCCCCGAGGACGTAGCAGCGCTGCGCGATGCGGCATTGGATGAATGGCGCAACGCGCTGTCCCAGTAACGGCACGCTGGCCCGGTGCCCTTGCAGGGGCGCTGGTGCTGGTGCTGACCATCGGTACGCTGGGCGCGGTCGCCTGGCGTGCTGAATGGGGCGGCGGCTTGGCCCCAGCAGATTGGGCGGCCATCCGCTTTACAATCCTTCAGGCACTGTTGTCTGCCGCTCTTAGCGTCTTGCTGGCGATTCCGGTCGCGCGCGCCCTTGCTCGGCGCAGGTTTTGGGGTCGGCAGTTGCTGATCACCCTTTTGGGCGCGCCATTCATCCTGCCTGTCATCGTTGCTGTTCTTGGCCTGTTGGCGATCTTCGGGCGTAGCGGGATCCTGAACGATGGCTTGGGCTGGTTCGGGATCGAGCCGATCTCGATCTTCGGTCTGCATGGCGTCGTTCTGGCGCATGTGTTTTTCAATATGCCCCTTGCCGTGCGCTTTATCCTGCAAGGCTGGCTATCAATCCCGGCCGAGCGGTTCCGGCTGGCGGCATCGCTGAACGCTCCTGTGGGGCGCTTGTTGGAATGGCCGATGCTGCGCGCGGTGGTTCCCAGTACCTTTTTGGTGATCTTTCTGATTTGCCTGACCAGTTTCGCCGTGGCCTTGACCATGGGGGGCGGCCCGCGTGCCACGACGGTTGAACTTGCGATTTATCAGGCGGTGCGCTTTGACTTTGATCTGGGGCGGGCGGCATTGTTGGCGTGTATCCAGTTTGTGCTTTGCGTGGTGGCGGCCGTTTTTGCGTGGCGCGTTACCGGAACTGACCCGATAGGTGCAGGTCTGGACCGTGTTGTGCAGCGTTGGGATCTGGCGCGCCCAGCTGTTGATTTCGCCGCAATCGGCTTGGCGGCACTCTTTCTGCTTTTGCCACTGGCAATGATCCTTCTGCGCGGCCTGCCCGGATTTCTGGATATGCCCACAACGGTCTGGGCCGCCGCAATGCGGTCGATCGTTGTGGCTTTCGGGTCGGCGGCGCTTTGTGTGCTGATGGCCTTGGCGTTGGCCTTGCGCGGAGGAGCGATGGTTTCGGTGATCGGCGTCATGCCCTTGGCGGCCTCGGGTCTGGTGGTCGGCACGGGTGCGTTCCTCTTGGTCTTTCCTTTTGTGCGCCCTGCTGACGTGGCGCTGCTTGTCACGATGCTGGTGAACGCGACACTGGCCCTGCCATTTGCCTTGCGGTCGGTTGCACCGGCGGTTGCGCAGATCAAGCAAGACTACGGTCGCTTGGCGCTTTCGCTTTCTATGATCCGCTGGTCGTGGGTGCGTTTGGTGGTGCTGCCGCGCGTGCGGCGCCCGCTTGGATTTGCAGCAGGGCTTGCTGCGGCCTTGTCGATGGGCGACCTTGGGGTCATCGCCCTGTTCGCGGGGCAGGCCGAAGAAACACTGCCCTTGGCGATGTATCGTTTGATGGGCGCATACAGAATGGAAACAGCAGCCAGCGCGGCACTCTTGCTTGTCACCCTAAGTTTTGCGCTTTTTTGGTTGTGTGATCGCTGGGGGCGGGCTGATGCTGACATGTGAAAATTTGCTGCTCCAGCAGGGGTCATTTTCGCTGCGCGCGGATGTCCGGTTTCAGGCGGGCAAAGCTGTTGCGCTGATTGGCCCGTCCGGGGCCGGTAAATCGACACTGCTGGCCGCGATTGCCGGTTTTCTTACGCCTGTGTCAGGTCGCGTGCTGTGGGACGGTAGGGATCTGACACATGCCGCCCCCGGCGACCGGCCCGTTAGTGTACTGTTTCAGGATAATAACCTTTTTCCGCATCTTTCGGCGGCGCAGAACGTGGGTTTGGGGCTGCGCCCCGATCTGCGCCTGCGTGCCGATGATCAGGCCAAAGTTGCCGCAGCACTGCATGATGTGGGGTTGGATGGCTTTGCCGACCGTAAGCCAAGCGCTTTGTCAGGGGGCCAGCAAAGCCGCGTGGCCCTGGCGCGTGTGCTGGTTGCGAATCGCCCGGTCGTTTTGCTGGATGAGCCCTTCGGGGCGCTGGGCCCGGCGCTGAAGGATGAAATGCTGGATCTGGTGAAGGCCAAACTGGTCTCTGCGGGAAAGACGGTTCTCATGGTCACGCATGATCCGGCGGATGCGCAGCGCATGGCGGATATGGCGGCATTGGTCGCCGATGGCACGGTCAGCCCGCCTGTTGCGACAAGTGATCTGTTCAGCAATCCACCGCCTGCGCTAAAGGCCTATCTGGGCTAAGACGAACCCCCGCCAGCTATCAGAGCTTTTGAGCGACGATAAAGCGGCTTGGGGGCCGCTTCGGGTAGGAGCCTGTTTCAAGGATCTCGAAACCGGCGGCCTTGATGTCCCGTTCCAGACGGGCCGGCGTCAAGAAACTGAGCTTTGGCGCTTTCCCCATCAGGCGCATGACCGCGACCAAAGGCTGCAACAACCGATAGACCCCGCCCAGACAAGGTGTCTTGGAAATGAGCAGCCCGCCGGGTTGCAGGCTTTGGGCGATATTGGCAAAGGCCGATTGCCTGTCAGGCAGCAAATGCAAGACGTTGAAACCCAAGATCACGTCGAATGGCCCTTTGGGCAGTGATCCATCGCCCAATTGCCCGGTACAGAACACAAGGTTTTCCACCTGCGCGTCGGTGCGCTTTTCCTCTGCGATCGCGATCATTTCAGGGGCATAATCATTGCCGACGTAATGTGCGACGGCATCGGCAAGGCGCAATGCGGTTGTGCCGGTCCCACAGCCCAGTTCCAGCACATGATCTTCCGGCCGCAGCCGGGCGCGGACCAGATCAAGCGTCACTTCATAGGCCTCTGGATTGCGTATGGTCATGCCGGCGTAACGCCGCGCGACCTTGTTCCAGAAAGCTGCGGAATCATTGGTCATTGGATGTGCCTCACATTCACAAGTTCAGTCGGCCAGATGCGCATCCCTTGCGGGGGAACACCCTAAGACCCGGATTTCTGCATCATCTGCTTTGGTGACATACGCTCCATCAAACCGGTTTTCAGCACAAATTGCTGGAATAAGGCACCGGCCACATGCAGCACGATCAGCGCCAGCATGACCTTGGCGGCCACGCCATGCGCATTGGCGGGCAGTTCCAGCCCCAGAACCCAAGCCAGCGCACCCGAGATGGGCATCCCGACCAGCAAGACGTAAAACGCCAGATGTGTAAGCTTTGCCACAGCTTTCAGCGCGGCTGGTTCTTTCTCAGGCAAGGCGGGTGCGCCAACGCGCAGCCGCAAAGCAATGCGCCAGATGGCAAGCAGGAAGATAATGATACCAACGATCGCGTGGGGGTTGGGAAACGGCTCGTTTGGCAGCGAGCCATCCATGCGCGCACCCCACGCCGCCTCTATTCCGCCATGCAAAAGGTATTGACCCAGCATAAGGACAACGATGATCCAGTGGAGGGCTATCTGTGCCCGGGAATACGCAATTGGGTCTTTCATTTTATCTTTCCTGATCGGTTGATGTGATTCTCAAACGCTAGACCAGCCAACGCGCATGCGCTTTGATCTGACACCATCCCGTATGGTTTTCGCCCCGATTTTTGTTCTAGGATTGCCTGGCCTTAGGCCCTGCGAGCCTGAATACAAATGGTGCCAGCGCGATCACAAGCGTGATCCGAATGATATGCATGACCGAAACGTAGGTCGCATCCTGCTCCATCGCGAGCGTAAGAAGCGACATTTCGGTCAAACCACCCGGAGAGAAAGCTAGGAAAGCCTGCGCCAACGGGATGTTGGTGACGACAAAAATCAATTCAGCAAAGCCTACGGCGGCGATCAGCATCAGGATGGATGCAATGGCGGACAGGCCGATGTCGGTTCTGATCTCGGTCAGTGTCGCGCCGATAAATCGTGTGCCGATAATGGTCCCGATGGTGATTTGCGCTGCAATCACAAACAGCGTTGGGGGTGCCACAGTCACCCACTCGGCAATATGGGCAATCCCGCTCAGAATCATCGGGCCGAAAACGGGTGCTGCAGGCAGGCCCAGTTTCTTGCCCAACAGAGTGCCCGCAACGGCGCAAAGCCCCAGGACCACATAATCCAGCGCGGTAATTTGCTGCAATCCTATCCACTGGACGGCCCCCCGACCGCCGCTCGACACGCCCAGAAACAAACCAAAGAACAGCGCGACAAACACAATGATCATCAGCACGCGGGCAGCATGGGCCAAGGCAATCCGGCGTTCATCGCCGCCTGCCTCAGCGCCAAGGATCAGCATTTCATTCAGGCCACCGGGCATCGCAGCATAGAACGCCGTGACCGGATCATATCCACCGATCCGGCGGTAAACCGCATAGGAAATGCCCGCCGCACTGCCAAGAAACAGCGGCAGCAACAGCAGGGTCAGCAGCCACGTGCCCAGCAACCCGAAAATCTCGGCGGTCACACCTGAACCCAACATCACGCCAATCACCGGGATCACATAGGGGCGCAACCGCTCTGGCCCCGCAATCGGCGCGCGCCACATGGCCGCAAACGTGTTGGCAATCATCGGTCCCAGCATCCATGGCAGTGGCAAGCCGCTCAAATAAGCTGCCAATCCGCCAGCAACCCCGATTGCAAGCGCAGTCACCTGCGGCAAGAGAGGTGTCGCTGGCTTCACTTTACCGGGCCTATAGCCCGCCGATGTGATGTGTGCCACGCTCTTTGGCGAGCTGCATTTGCTTTTGACGCTCGCGGAAACGGCTCTTGTCGGCATCCGTTGTTTCATCAATGCACTGATGACACGACACACCTTGTTCAAATGCCGGGTTGTTGCGGTCTTCGGGCACCAAGGGGCGGCGGCACGCATAGCACAGAATATGCGGTCCTTCTTTCAGGCCATGCCCCACGCTGACGCGGGCATCAAAGACGAAACAATCGCCGTCCCATTTGCTATCTTCCTGTGGAACCTCTTCCAGATATTTCAGGATGCCACCCTTGAGGTGATACACATCCTCAACACCCTGCCCCATCAGATAGTTCGTTGATTTCTCGCACCGGATCCCGCCGGTGCAGAACATCGCGATCCGTTTGTTGTGGAAACGGTGCTTGTTCTTTTCCCACCATGCGGGAAATTCGCCAAAGCTCTGGGTCTCGGGGTCAACCGCGCCTTCAAATGTGCCGATGGCAACCTCATAGTCGTTGCGGGTATCGATCACAGCTACATCAGGGGCGGTGATCAGGTCGTTCCAATCCGCTGCGTCAACATAGTTGCCAACCTGCGCTATCGGATCAACATCGGGCTGGCCCATTGTCACGATCTCTTTTTTCAAACGGACTTTCATCCGGTGAAACGGCGCCACGGAAGCTGTACTTTCTTTCCACTCAAGCGCAGCACACCCCGGCAGACCGCGCAGATGCGCCAAAACGGCATCAATACCCGCGCGATCCCCTGCGATCGTGCCGTTCACGCCCTCTTTGGCCAAAAGCAGCGTTCCCATGATCCCCTTTGACTTGCACAGATCCAACAACGGGCCGCGCAAGGCGGCGGGATCGTCAAAACGGGTAAAGTGATAAAGTGCAGCGACGGTATACATAAGTTCCAGATACGCCTGTCCGCTCAAAGGGGCAAGTCACGTGATGCAGCAATGGCCAGACCATCGGCAACAGCGGTAAATGCTTCGGCGCGCTCAAAGGTGGCGTCAGGGCAAATGGCGATCATCACATCCTCAACCGCCTTGAGCAGGCTGGACCCGCCCACAAACACAACCTTGTCAATCTGTGCGGGCGACACATCGGCCATTTGCAGCGTTTCACGCGCGCAGGCGGCAATTTGCGCGGCGTGCCCGGCCAGCACATCGTCCATAGCTGCTTGGGTCAGTCTGGCCCAAAGCGCAGGTGTGATGACGCGCAAATCAATGCCGGCTTCTGCCTGATCAGCCTGATTAAGCTGGATTTTCCCTGCCTCGACAGCAAAGGCGATATCATGCCCCAACTCCATCTCAAGCACCAGTTTCAGCCGGACAAATAGCGCAGGATCAACGCCCAGCTTTGCAAAGTCCGCAGCCATCCGCCGGTTTTCTGGGGTGTAGACAAAGGGAATCTTCTGCCATGTCGCCAGATCATTAAAGATTGCATTCGGCGCTGTATGGCGGCCCGCGCCCATGGCGTTGCGCACCTCGGCCCCGCGCCCCAAAAGCGGCATAACTTCAGCGATACTGATGGCGCGGTCGAAATCCGTACCACCCACACGCACCCCTTGGCTTGCAATAATCCGCGTCTCATCTCCGTCGCGCTCAAACACCGAGAAATCCGACGTACCGCCCCCGATATCGACGATCAGCCCCAATTTCCCTTTCGCAAGCGGGCCACTGGCCAGCGCGGCCGCCTCGGGCTCGCACATGAACGACACATCCTTGTAGCCTGCCACCATAAATGCCTCGCGCAGATCAATTTCGGCCTGTGCATTGCGCGCTTCATCGGTCGAATGAAACCGCACTGGCCGCCCCGATAACGCAGTCTCATAGGTCTGTCCGGTCTCGGCCTCCGCCCGTTCGCGGATCATGCGCAGAAACCGTGCAACAACCTCGATCAAGGTCAGCCGTTCATAGGCAATCTGGCGCTTTTCCCGCATCAAGGGCGTGCCCAACACGGATTTGAGCGCGCGCATAAAGCGGCCCTCGCGGCCATCAATCAGGGCGGCATTTGCAACTGATCCATAGGTCGTGACCTTGCGGTCATAATCAAAGAACACCGATGTCGGCAGTGTCTTGCGCCCCGGCTCGACCGTGATCAAATGCGGCCGGCCCGCCGCCATGACCCCTGCTGCGGTGTTCGAGGTTCCAAAGTCGATACCCAAAGTCGCCATTGCAGCCTCCTGTCGGATAAGAAAGACGCGGCTGATATGAAATCCGTGACGCGCTGACAAGGGCTGTCTGCTGAGCCTGCGCATAAAGCGGTCGCAGGTGGTCGCGGAACGCGCTATTTTACCCGCAAACAAATCGGAGCACACCATGACCCATGCCTTACTCGTGATCGACGTCCAGAATGATTTCTGCCCCGGCGGTGCGCTGGCCGTCACAGGCGGGGACCAGATTGTTGCAGGCATCAACGCCAAGATGGCCACCTTTGATGCGGTCATCCTGACACAAGACTGGCACCCGGCGGGGCATTCGTCTTTTGCCTCCACACATGATGCCGCCCCGATGAGCATGACAGAAATGCCCTACGGCCCGCAGGTGCTCTGGCCCGATCACTGCATCCAGGGCAGCCTTGGTGCGCAATTTCACGCCGATCTGACGGTGGACCGGGCCAATCTGATTATCCGCAAAGGGTATAATCCGGCCATCGACAGCTACTCGGCCTTTTTTGAAAACGACAAGACAACACCAACGGGGCTAGAGGGCTACTTGCGCACACGGGGGATCGACACGCTGACATTGGTTGGCTTGGCGACAGATTTCTGTGTGAACTACTCGGCCGTGGATGCCGCAAAGCTGGGGTTCAATGTGACTGTTGATCTGGCGCTGTGCCGCGCGATTGATTTTGACGGCTCGTTAGAGGCGGCCAAGGCAGGTATGCGCGACGCAGGCGCGACCCTCGTTTAACGTCCGCGCCCCGCGAACCAAACCGACGATCCGCCCGCCACCATGATGATCACAAGGCCAATCAGGCTGATTCCGTCCGGCCATTGCCCGAAGACAGCCCAGCCAATCACCATCGCAGCCAGCAACTGGCTGTATATCAGCGGGGCAACGACCCCCGCAGGTGTGGTACGGTTGACCAGCACCAGCAACAGATTACCCCCCGCAGACCCCAAGGCGGAAATCGTGATCAGACCAAACAGCGGCAAGGTCAGGTCAGGGATCGGTGAAAGGGCAAAGGGCGACAAAAGCACCGCCCCGATGGTCAACTGTGAAAACAGCAGAAAGCGGGGCCGAAACTGCCCCGCCAGCCACCGGGTTGCCACCAGATAAGACCCGTGAAAACACCCCGCCAGAATGGCAAAGCCCATGCCTGTGGTCATCCCGAAACCGGGGCGGACAACCAACAGGACACCGGCAAAGCTGATTAGCAATAGAAAGGTTCGCAGTGGCGTTATCCGCTCGCCCAACAGCGCGGCTGACAGAAAATACGACACAACCGGCCCCACAAAAAAGCCCGCAAAGACATTGGCCATCGGCTCGGTCTTCAGGGCCGTCAGAATACTAACGATACCCCCTACAATCAGACCCGCGCGCAGATACAGCCGCCAGTCCCGAAACTGGGCGAAATCCGTCCGCACCAAGCCGCAAAGGGGCGCCAGCAGCGCGGCGGCCAAAGCAAAGCGCGTCCATGCCACAAAAGTCTGCGGAAACCCCGCGCCTGTCAAAACGGTGGCAGCGGCGTCGCCGCCAACGATCAGCGTCATCGCCAAGACAACCGCGCCAACCAAGCGGGCGGAATAGGGTGAGGCGGTCATGTCCGGGTGTTCCTTTACGCGCGGCTATCTTTGGCCGTCGTCACAGCAACGTCTGGCTGGCGACATAGAACAAAAGAACAAGCCCAAGCACCAATCCGCCCAGCGCCATCATGCGACGCCCCTTCTTGCGCTGTGATGCAATGCGCGCCGCCGCCAGAGCCTGATCGCGCTGCGGCGACGGCTTTGGCGGGGCCAAAAGTTCATCCTCGACAGGTTCTGCCGCTGACAAGGCGTCCATGAACGCGTCAAAATCAAAATCGCCCCAAGCGACATCTGCCAGATCATGTGTTTCAAGATTGGCGGTCAGCCGGTCAATCACGGCAATGCGGGCGTCCTCATCGCGTTGGGGAAAACGGCCTGCGGGGGCGCCACTGTCAAAAGGCTCCAAAGCAAAACCGCTATCGCTGAAATACGTGCGGACCGCCGGATCTGCCCTGAGAAGCGCCGCAACGGTGTCAGGATCGCGGAACATCGCCACTTTCTCGGCGCCAACACCCGTCACTGCCAGATCACCGAACTGATCGGGCAAACCCTCTGGCGTCACCGCCACCATGTCGAAATCGTAACGCAATGCCATGTCTTGCTGGCCCCCTTGCCACACCCGCGTCCTCTTGATCTAACACGTAAGCGCCGA
Source organism: Yoonia sp. (assembly GCA_023263855.1). Taxonomy (GTDB): domain Bacteria; phylum Pseudomonadota; class Alphaproteobacteria; order Rhodobacterales; family Rhodobacteraceae; genus Yoonia. Next base: position 13,722 of record JALQUF010000069.1, read on the forward strand.
CAGGGGGAACTACATATGGTCGATATTGCCACACGGGTCTGGAACCACAAATGGAAGATTGATCCGATCGTGCGGTCGTTGATTGATACGGACTTTTACAAACTGCTGATGTGCCAGTCTGTTTTTCGCAATCATCCCGACACGCAGGTTACGTTTTCGCTGATCAACCGGACCAAATCCATCCGGCTCGCCGAGCTTGTGGACGAAGGCGAATTGCGCGAACAGCTCGACCATATCCGCTCGCTCCGCCTCACCCGCGGCGAAAGCACATGGCTGCGCGGCAATACGTTCTACGGCAAACGGCAGATGTTCACCTCTGGCTTCATGGAGTGGTTCGAGAACCTGCAACTGCCGCCCTACCACCTTGAAAAGAAAGACGGCCAGTACGAGCTGACCTTTGAGGGCACATGGCCCGAGGTCATGCTGTGGGAAATTCCCGCGCTCGCCGTGATCATGGAACTGCGCAGCCGCGCGGTGCTGCGCGACATGGGCAAGTTCGAGCTTCAGGTGCTTTACGCCCGCGCCATGACCAAACTATGGGAAAAAGTCGAAAAACTCCGCCCGATCCCCGATCTGCGCGTCGCCGATTTTGGGACGCGTCGCCGCCATTCCTACCTGTGGCAGGACTGGTGCGTGCAGGCGATGATGGAAGGGCTGGGCAAGAATTTCACGGGCACCTCCAACTGTCGGATCGCCATGATGCGCGAGATCGAGGCAATCGGCACAAATGCCCACGAACTGCCTATGGTCTATGCGGCCTTGGCCGACAGCGACACCGCCTTGCGCCAGTCCCCCTATGATGTGCTGGCCGACTGGCACGAGGAACACGACGGCAACCTGCGGATCATCCTGCCCGATACCTTCGGAAGCAGAGGGTTCCTTGCGGGTGCCCCCGACTGGCTGGCCGGCTGGACCGGCATCCGCGTCGATAGCGGCGATCCCGCCGCCGGTGCAGAGCTTGCCATCGCATGGTGGAAATCACGCGGCGAAGACCCGCGCGAAAAGCTGGTGATCTTTTCCGACGGGCTGGACGTGGACAAGATCACGGAGTTGCACAAACAGTTCGCCGACCGCGTGCGGGTATCCTTCGGCTGGGGCACGATGCTGACCAACGACTTCAAAGGGCTGGTGGCCAACGACGGCCTGGCGCCCTTCTCATTGGTGTGCAAAGCCGTCGCGGCAAATGGCAGGCCCACAGTGAAACTGAGCGATAATCCCAACAAGGCGATGGGACCAGTGGACGAGATCGCACGGTATAAACGGGTGTTCGGGGTGGGCGAGCAGGAGAGGGTTGAGGTTGTGGTGTAGTATGGCTATTAACGCAAAAATTGCAGGAAAGTTATGGCATGGACCTTAGAAGTATTTCGAGTTTTGGTGATATCGCAGCAGAAG